>NZ_JBJYKD010000004.1:0-139638 GCF_049310025.1 Thermorhabdus hydrogeniformans
GTGATTGTTTTTGGCAACTACTACCTACGACACCAAGGGGAGGGAATCCTCCTTTTTTCCGAAAAACTTTTAGTTTCGATAGTTTTGAGGTAGCAAGCATGTAAATTTAAGGTCTTAGTTTGACATTACAATCATGAAAAACGGAGGAAGTTTAATGAATATAAAGGATTTATTGGCAGCTGTTGGAGTAATAATTAACGGCCTGCCGCAGGGGATTCTGGCGCTGTCGTTTGGGTTTGCATCATTGCCTACCGCCCTGGCTTTTATAGTGGGAGCTGTTGGCGCCAGTGTTTTCGGCCTGGTGGCGCCGATATCCTTCCAGGCCGAGACCATCACCCTGGCCGGCACCATGAGCAAAGATTTGAGAGAAAGGCTCTCCATGATTTTCTTTGGCGGGCTTATAATGACGGTGATTTCTTTATTCGGCCTGAACCAGAGTATTATAAATTTTGTGGGGCCCGTCATAACAAACGGCATGATGGCCGGAGTGGGCATAATGCTCTCGGCCGTTGCGGTGAATATGGCCAAAAGCAGTAAGACTGTCGGATTATCCTCTATAGGTCTTGCTTTTATCGTATATATATTCTCAAAAGACCTGGTGTACACCATAGTATCTTCAGTAATATTTTCCAGCGCAGTGGGCTACTTTACCAGAGAACAAAATGTGAGCTACGACAACGGTAAAGAGAGCATAAAACTTCAAAAGTTGACCTTAAACCCCTTTGTAATACGGGGAGCCCTCGCCATGGTTTGCCTGAACATAGGCGCAAACATAGCTTTTGGCAATATTACAGGCTCTTTTTCAGGGACCTCGGTAAATATAGACCACCTGGCAATAGTTAGCAGCCTTGCCGACATGGCTTCTTCTTTGTTCGGAGGCGGGCCGGTGGAATCGATAATTTCGGCAACCGGCGCGGCCCCCCATCCAGTTCTGGCTGGAATTTTGATGATGAGCCTTATGGCGGTAATACTCATTACCGGACTTTTGCCCAGGATTGGAAAGTACGTGCCGATGGAATCAATAGCCGGGTTCTTGCTCGTACTGGGGGCGGTGGTTACATTCCCTGTAAATGCCAAGCTTGCCATGGAAGACCCAGTGGTTGGAGGAGTAACAGCCGCTGTAACTGCCACCACCGATCCCTTTACGGGCATGGCTGCGGGGCTGATTATGAAATTGTTGAAGGGAACACTGGGTTTTTAAGTCCGTTTGATAAAATATTATTGATATCCGTATGAAAATATATAGATACTTTAAATAATGTGGGTCTAATTTAAGAATATATTGGAGGTTTAAAAATGGAAAAATACACACTGGAGATACTGGGCCTCAAACGGGAACTTCCGGTAATAGAAGTCGCACCCGGATTGAAAATAGCGTCTTTTGTTATCCTGGGGGATACGGAGCTTGTGGTAAAAGCTGCCCCCGAGATCGTTAAGCGCCTGCCCGAGGCGGATGTAATAGTTTCGGCGGAAGCCAAGGGCATACCGCTGGTTTTTGAAATTTCACGGCTTTTGGGCAAGAACTATATCGTGGCTCGAAAGAGCGTAAAACCTTATATGGAATCGCCCATCACCGAAGAGGTGGTTTCGATAACAACTCAGAAAAAACAACTCCTGGTTTTAAATGGAGTTGATGCGGATAAAATTAAGGGCAGGAGGGTTGTCTTAATAGACGACGTTGTGAGCACGGGGTCTTCCCTTGCAGCTCTGGAACGACTGGTGGAAAAAGCGGGAGGCAAGGTGGTGGCCAAAGCCGCAATCCTTGCTGAAGGAGAGGCCGCCGACAGAAAAGACCTGATTTTTCTGGGCACACTTCCCGTTTTTAAAAACAGCTGAAATTATGTCTAAAAACGGGCAGGTATATGTCTAACGGTATTTCATCTTATGGCATCCAGAAAGTTTTTTAAGATCCTGGCTGTTAAGCCCCATATGACATTTTATAAAATCAAAATCCATGATTATGTCTCCAATATCCTGAGCGATATTTTAATCTGCGGGCGATGTCCAGCAATATGTCTCTCTTGTTTAAACCGGGGTCTTCTATTACCTTCTCCAGCAGCTCCTTCAATATTTCTCCTATGCGAGGCCCCGGGGGTATACCGAGTTCTTTTATCAGGTCATCGCCAGAAATATCCAGGTCTTTTATTTGATAATCGCTGTGTTCGCGCTTTATGACCTCCAGGTCTTCCAGCAACTTTTTAAGCCCATGGCCGACCGCCTTTTCAAAACCGCTGGCTATCCTGTCGGCCACCCTCAGATCAATGAGGTCGTAGATGTTCTCCCAGCCCACTTTTGATACGAGGCGCCGGGCTTCGGATATCTGCGATTCGGCGGTATAGTGAAACATGTGGTGCCTGATGAGGAGCACCACTTTTTTTACGGTATTATTATCATATCTCAAGTTTCTGAGGATGTTTTCGGCCATTATCGAGGATTTTACATGATGCTGCGGAAATTCCAGGCCCTTCTCCCCTTCTATGGCCGAGCGGGGTTTTGCCGCATCGTGAAGCAGAGCCGCCAGCCGCAGGGGCAGGGTATTTCTGATAACCTTGCACGCAATGAGGTTGTGTTCCAGCACATCCACCGGCTTATTGTAGTGCATCATACCCATGCCTTCCATGAGCTCAGGAATGATGTATTCCATGAGACCTGTGACCACAAGAGTCACAAGGCCGTCATAGCAATTGTCGCCGGTCAGGAGTTTGGAAAGCTCGTCCCGGATTCTTTCCCGGGAAATATCGGCAAGTTCGCAAGCCCTGGCTTTCAGGGCATAGAGGGTGGAGGGCTCAATGGAAAATCCAAGCTGAGCCTGGAAGCGGGCGGCTCTCATGGCCCGCAGAGGGTCCTCCCAGATTCTTTTGGTGGAACCGGTGCACCTTATGATGCCTGCTTCGAGGTCGCTTAGCCCGCCGAAAGGGTCTAAGAATTCGTCAGATATAGGGTCATAGGCCATGGAGTTTATGGTAAAATCACGACGGGCAAGGTCGGTATAAATGCTACCGCCGAAGGTATAGTCCGGTTTTCGGCCGGGAGCGTCATCCCTGAAAGGGGTGATTTCTATTTTGATTTTTGTCTCTTTGATGTTATCTTCTAAAAGGTTTAATTCCCTTCTAGGATCGCAGGATGTTTTTTTGATTGGGTTTTTTCGTATTACCAGCATGGTGCCGAAGTTTCCATAAGGTACCGCATCGGGGAAAACAGAGGCGATTTCATCGGGCAGGGCGCTGGTGGCGATATCAAAATCCGGATTTTCCCGGCCGAGCAGCATATCCCGCAAGGCTCCGCCCACCACATAGGCTCTATGGCCTGCGGTATTGAGTTTCACACAAATTTCCTTTATGAATGCGGGTATTTCAAAGCGAATCATGTGATACTATCTCCATTAACTATTCCTCATAAAAAAGCAGGGGAAGCAAAAAGTTATATGTAATTTATGATGCCCTATAATATCGCATTTCGGCCGTATTGTCAAATAACGAACTGATGGTGTATTATATTTGATACAATAAAATTTTGGGAAATATGCCCTCACGGCAATTATATACATATTTTAGAAAAAAATCGAGCTTTTAAAATTCTGTAAAGGCATGATAGAATGATTAAAAAATGGTGAGGTGGGTTGCGATGGACATTAAAGAAATGTTTTTAAAAGGCAAGACCTACGAGGATTTTTTAAAGGATGCCGACGAAAAGTCACATGCAAGGCTCGGTGAAATTTATAATACCCTTGATTTTTCTGATGATATAAAAAGACATATAAAAAACATTAACCGAAAGATAAAGGTACTGGCTTTTGCCGAGCCCTGGTGCCCCGATTGTACCGTGAGCGTCCCGGTGCTGGTGAAAATGGCGGAAGAAAATGGAAACATGGAATATGCTATACTCCCCAGAGAAGGGTATGAGGAATTTTTGAAGAATTACCAGTATGAAGGCAAGCCCAGAATCCCCACCTTTATTTTTTATGATGAGGATTTTTTCGAACTGGGAGCTTTTATCGAGATTCCCCAAAAGATAAAGGCCGTTTATGAGAGAGGATTCCAGCCTGACATCATTGTAGCCCGCAGGGATTATCGAGCCGGAAAACACTCAAATATGATAGCTGAGGAGTTTCTGGAGATTATTTTTCAGGGTAAACATTAAGGGCGCGCTTTCTCCGCAGTATCGCCGAGTGTTATCCAGCCGGTTTCAAAAAGCATAAAATTGGTGAGATGGTCGGTTTTTTTGAAGAATGAGTTTATGGCGAAATGTGATTTGATATAATAAAATATAATAAAAATACGCTCTGATGTTTGTGATTATCCGGGAAAGGATTGAAGGATATGCCTTTTTTTGTGATATTGCTCGTTTTTCTGATGCTTTTTCCATACCTCCTGATACCGGTGCTCATATTTTTTGGAATCGGTATCCTCTTCCTGCTGCCCTATGTGCTGATATTCAATTCCTTTTACAACGTTATAACAATACCGTGGCAGATATTGAAGATTGCCGCCGACAGGCGCATACGGAAAAATCACAGCCTGGAGCACGCTACGGTGAACGTGCTTGAGGAACGCTACGGCAGAAATCTGAGAATCGGTGGCCTTGCTTATGCCAACGGTTTTTCCCTGTCGGGGCCGGATATGCCGTCGCCTTATGAGGTAATGGATGCCGCAAGGGAAGGCCATTATCGCATGACCAGGGGCGAGTCGAATCTTGCCATACATCCCCGCTGCGGGACTTCCATAGCGGCGGCAAATTTTCTTTTCTCTCTTGTTTTTATCCTGCTCCTCTTTTTCTATAACCACCTGTCCCTTCTGAATCTGGTGGCCGCCTTTTTGCTGGCGAATGTAATGGCAAAACCTTTTGGTCTGACACTGCAAAAGTTTTTTACAACCCATCCCGATGTAAGCGATGTTGAAGTGCTTGACATTTACGGTAAACCCGCAGCGTATGGCTTCCCCTTTGAAATTATATTGAATCCCAACAGAACTTATTTTATAAGAACCTGTGCAGGCAGGGGAAATGCGTGGAGATTATTTTAAATTGGGGAGGAGGTGTTTTGACGGTGTGCTCATGAGCCCCCTGGAGGGCGGAGCATGCTTATTTTTTATGAAAATACCCGGCAAAAAAATTGAAGCAGAATTCGAGGCGAGAGTAAACCGGTTTGTGGCAAGGGTCAGGCTGCAAAAAAAGAGCTTCGAAGTCCATGTTCCCAACAGCGGCAGGCTGGCCGAACTTCTTGTGCCCGGAGCCCGCGTGATTTTGCGGGAAGCTGCAAACTCATTGCGCAAATACAAATACGATTTGATCATGGCATATAAGAACGGCCTGCTTGTGTCAGTGGATTCCCAATTACCCAATAGACTCTTGATGGAAGCCTTTAACAAAAAATCCCCGATTTTAATGGAACATGACAGGGCAAAAAGGCTTTTAAAATACCCTATCGCAAAACCGGAAATAAGTTACAAAAACAGCCGGTTTGATATAGGACTGGGCGACGAAAATGATATCAGGTACTATATCGAAGTAAAAGGTGTGACGCTGGTGGAAAACCGCAGGGCCTTATTCCCCGATGCTCCCACAGACCGGGGTGCAAAACACCTTAAAGAACTGGAGAGGGCCCGGCATGAAGGATTGGGGGCCGGGGTGTTTTTTGTAATTCAGAGAGAAGATGCCGCAGCTTTTTCTCCCAATGATTCCATGGATCCCCCCTTCGGAGACGCTTTGAGGCGGGCCGCCCGGGCAGGTGTGGATATTTTTGCCTTCCGCTGCGCCGTTGAACCCGGAGAAATAAAATTAATCGGTCCGGTAGACGTGAGACTTTGACAGCAGGGCGTATCGGGGCGTATCGGGTTGTATTAATTGTTTCAAAATGCTAAAATTAAGAAAGGTGGAGAAGCCGTAACTTTTGGCTTTTCAGGCCCGAATTTTGCAATTTGGGAGAGCCCCCCTGCAGGATTTTGGAAGACGGCTCTGAATTATATTTTATTTCGGAGAGGTGGATACATTGAGGATTACAAAAGAAACCGTGGAGCATGTGGCAAACCTTGCCAGGCTGTATCTTTCGGAAGAAGAAAAAGCCGAGATGACCGATAAGCTGAATTCCATACTCGAATATATGGAAAAACTCAATGAACTCGATACCGAGGATGTCCCTCCCACTGCGCATGTCATTCCGATAAAAAATGTCTTTCGCGATGATAGGGTAAGGGAGAGCCTGCCGGTCGAGGAAGTGTTGAAAAACGCCCCGGATAAGGATAAAAACTTTTTCAGGGTTCCCAGAATTATCGAGGAATAATCACAAAGTTCGTCCGTGAGAGTGAGGATATTGCAGTATCACCGCGGGGCTCAAATTTTGTTTTTTGATTCAGTGAAAAACACTTTATTTCTAAAACAGAGGAGGTTGGGCAATTGGAATTACATAGGCTTACAGTCCACGAAGCGCACGAGCTTCTCAAGAAAAAAGAAATATCTTCGGAAGAACTTACCAGGGCTCTTTTGAAAAGAATAAAAACAGTGGACGAAAAAATAAAAGCATACTTGACTCTGGATGAAGAAGGAGCTTTGCAAAGCAGCCGCAATGCCGATGAGAAAGGCGATTTCGACAACCCCCTCTCGGGAATCCCGGCGGCCGTCAAAGATAATATATGTACAAAGGGCTTAAAGACGACGTGTTCGTCAAAAATCCTGGGAAACTTCGTACCCCCTTATGACGCCACCGTTTCGGCAAAGCTCAAATCCCTGAACGCTGTAATTTTGGGCAAGACAAACATGGATGAATTTGCCATGGGCTCTTCCACAGAAAACTCGGCGTTTTTTGCCACACGAAACCCCTGGGATCCCAACCGCGTGCCGGGCGGGTCATCGGGAGGCTCAGCAGCTGCGGTGGCGGCCGACGAATGTCTTTTCGCGCTGGGCTCCGATACCGGAGGTTCCATCCGCCAGCCCGCGGCGTATTGCGGGGTGGTGGGGTTAAAACCCACCTACGGCAGGGTCTCCAGGTTCGGGCTGGTGGCCTACGCTTCGTCCCTTGATCAGATAGGTCCCATTACAAAAGATGTTACCGATTGCGCCCTGGTGCTGAACGCCATTGCGGGTCACGATTCCATGGACTCTACGTCGGCGGATGTGCGGGTGCCCGATTACACGAAAAGTCTGGTGGCCGATGTGAAGGGCATGAAAATCGGTTTGCCGAAGGAATACATGGGAGAAGGCGTCGACCCGGATGTCAGGGAAGCGGTTTTATCGGCGGTCAAGACCTTTGAAAAGATGGGGGCGGTGTGCGAGGAGATTTCGCTCCCCCATACCGGCTACGCTCTATGGGCCTATTACATAATTGCCCCTGCGGAAGCCAGTTCCAACCTCGCCAGGTATGACGGTATTCGTTACGGTGTGAGGGCCCGTGATTACGACGACCTGATAGACCTTTACAAGAAAACCCGCAGCGAGGGCTTCGGGGCTGAAGTAAAGCGACGGATAATGCTGGGGACCTATGCTTTGAGTTCCGGATATTACGACGCCTACTATTTAAAAGCTCAAAAGGTCAGGACCCTTGTAAAAAAAGATTTCGATGAAGCCTTTCAAAAATACGATTTTATCATAGCTCCCACCGCTCCGACAGTGGCCTTTAAAATTGGTGAGAATACCGACGATCCCCTGAAAATGTATATGAACGATGTTTGCACAATACCGGTTAATATGGCGGGGCTGCCGGGCATATCCATTCCCTGCGGTTTTTCCGGGAAAATGCCCATAGGGCTTCAGATTATAGGAAAGCCCTTTGATGAGGAAACTGTCCTGCGGGCGGCTTTTGCCTTTGAACAGGCCACCGATTTTAACAGGCCGAAACCCGGCATATAAGTGGAGGTGAAAACCATGAATTATGAAACTGTTATAGGTCTCGAAGTGCATGTGGAACTCTTTACAAAGTCAAAGATATTCTGCGGCTGTACCACGGAATTCGGCGGAGATCCCAATACCCATTGTTGCCCCGTGTGCCTTGGCATGCCGGGGGTTCTGCCCGTGACAAACAAAAAGGCGGTGGAATATGCCATAAAAGCCGCACTGGCGTTAAACTGCGAAATAGCCGGATACTCCAAGTTCGACCGAAAAAATTATTTTTATCCAGACCTGCCCAAGGCCTACCAGATTTCTCAGTACGACCTGCCGCTGGCCAAAAACGGCTATATTGAAATAGAAGTTGGCGGCACTACCCGCCGGATAGGCATTACCAGAGTACATCTGGAAGAGGATGCCGGAAAATTGATCCACGAAGAAGGCAAGGGATATTCACTGGTGGATTTGAACCGTACGGGAGTTCCCCTCATAGAAATAGTTTCCGAGCCAGATATTCGCTCGCCGGAGGAGGCGTGGCTGTATCTTAACAAACTGAAAGCTATTCTCCAGTACATCGAGGTTTCCGATTGCAAGATGGAGGAAGGTTCGCTGCGCTGTGATACAAATATATCCATCAGACCTGCCGGTTCTGAAAAATTCGGCACAAAGGTTGAGATAAAAAACCTGGGCTCCTTCAAGGCCGTCAGGCGCAGCCTTGAGTACGAGGAAAAGAGGCAGCGGGAAATCCTTGAAGAGGGCGGCGTTATAGTTCAGGAGACGCGCCGCTGGGATGAGGCAAGAGGCATAACCACATCCATGAGAAGCAAAGAAGAAGCCCATGACTACCGCTATTTCCCGGACCCTGACCTGGTACCCATGGTTATCGATAGGGAGTGGATTGAGGAGCTCAAAGCCGAGCTTCCGGAATTGCCCGATGCCAGAAAGAAGCGCTACATGGAAGATTACGGACTGCCGGCTTACGACGCCGGGGTGATTACATCTTCCAAAGCTTTATCGGATTTTTATGAAAGGTGCATATCTCATTACCACGACCCGAAAACCGTCAGCAACTGGGTGATGGTGGAGCTGATGGGCATATTGAATGAGACGGGGAAAGACGTTGAGGATATAAAGATAAAACCCGAACAGCTTGCCGGTATGCTTTCAATGATAGATAAAGGCACCATTAGCGGTAAAATTGCCAAGGAAGTGTTCCGGGAGATGTTCGAGACCGGCAAAAACCCGGAAGCCATAGTAAAAGAAAAAGGCCTGGTACAGATATCGGATCAATCCGAGCTGGAAAAAATCGCCCGTAAGGTAATAGACGAAAACCCCAAGTCGGTTCAGGATTACAAGAACGGCAAAGAGAAGGCGCTGGGATTCCTCGTTGGGCAGATAATGAAAGAGACCAGGGGAAAAGCCAATCCGCAAATGGTGAATAATATTTTAAAGAGGATGCTGGAATAAAAAATTGCACCGGATGTGCAGACCCCCTGTCAAATAAGAGACAGGGGGTTTTGATTTAACAAGTTAAACAAAGAATATAATGAATAATTATACAATTTAGACAAAACAACCGGTTTTTGAATTTAAAACCTCTCATAAAGCAGGATTTTTTAATTTGTTATCGAAATATGTTTAATGTCATGATATTTTTAAACGATAAAACAGAAAAATTATTAAAAAAATAATTGCAGATTATAATATATTTTTAAGGGAGGGGGGTGGTTTTAAGGGGTAAAAGAAATATATTGTAAAATACCGCTTACTAAATTGAAGAGATTTCAAGGAGGGGATTTGATGCTGAAGAAAAGTATAGTTTTACTGGTTGTGTTTTTACTGATAATAACCGCTCTCGCCGGCTGCGGGCAGAAGCCGGCCCAGCAGGGAACTCAGGAGCAACAGCAGCAACAGCAGCCCGCCGCCGAAGGTCCCAAGAGCGGCGGAGTGCTAAGAATGGCCATAATGTCCAATCCGCCTAAACTCGACCCGGTGCATGCGACAGACACCTCTTCGGCCAGGATAATCTATCAGATCTTTGAAACGCTTGTGGATTACGACAAAGACGGCAATGTCCAGCCCCTTCTGGCCGAATCCTGGGAGATTTCCGATGATAAAAAAACCTATACTTTTAAATTAAGAAAAGGTGTGCATTTCCACAAGACCATAGAAGGCGGACAGCCCACCGCCAACGGCGGCCGGGAGGTAAAGGCCGACGACTGGGTATGGACCTTTAACTATATTCTCAATCCCGACACCAAGTCCGAAAGGGCCTACTTCCTTGATATGATAAAAGGTTACAAGGATTACCAGGAAAAGAAAACCGACCATATCGCCGGCATCTCCAAGGTGGATGACTATACCCTTAAGATTGAACTGGAATACCCCTTTGCGCCTTTCCTGAGCGTGCTGGCGTACAATACGTTTAACGTTCTGCCGAAAGAGGACGTGGAAAAGTGGAAAGACCAGTTTAACTTCCATCCCGTGGGAACCGGCCCATTCAAATTCGAACAGTGGGTGCAGGACGATAAGGTCGTCCTTTCAAAAAATGAAAACTACTGGAAGAAGGACGCCAGCGGCAATCAGCTTCCCTACCTGGACGGCCTGGAATTCAGGGTTGTGACTGACCTGGCGATGGAGTGGACAGAATTTGGTCTTGGCAACTTTGAGCAGATAGAAGAAGTCGACGATCCATATTACCAGGAAGCCAAGGCAAAAGAAGGTTTCCAGGAAGGACCGACTCTGGGTACATACTACTATGGATTTAACCTTACCAAATCCCCCTTCAAAGACAACAAAGCCCTCCGCCAGGCCTTCAACTACGCTCTGGACCGCAAGACATTGATAGACCTCGTGAGGAACGGCAGGGTCCTGCCGGCCACCGGTGTACTGCCTCCCGGTATGCTGGGCTATGACTCGAGCATCCAGCCCCAGTATACTTTTGACCCCGAGAAAGCCAGGCAGTTGCTGAAAGAGGCGGGTTATCCCAACGGCATCAAGGTTGAACTGGTTTACAACACCAGTGAAGGCCATAAGAGGATCGCCGAAGCCGTACAGCAACAGATGAAAGAAATCGGAATCGACATGTCCCTGAAGAACATCGACTGGGGCGCTCTGCTGGACGCCACCGACAGGCTTGAAATACCCTTCTTCAGGATGGGCTGGGTGGCGGACTATCCCGACCCCGACAACTTCCTGTATGTTCTGTTGAATTCCGCCAATATCGGGCCCCAGGGCAATTATTCCGGGTTTAACAACAAGGAATTTGACAACCTGACAAACCAGGCCCGTATTGAGACCGATCCGGCAAAGCGCGCGGAGCTTTATAAGAAGGCCGAAGCCATAGCCCGCGAAGAGGCCCCGTGGCTGTTTATTTACCATTACACCACCCATACCATCACGCAACCTTATGTAAAGAACGTTGTGCTGCCTTTCTTCGGCGAGTACTCCATGAAGTATACCGAAGTCTGGATGGACAAATAGAATATCAGCGAATCTGGCTTCCCCTTATAAGGGGAAGCCAGGTCATGTATAAGCACAACCCTGGAAAAGCGCAGCTCGAGGAGGGGGAAAACTTTGCTGAATTATATCGTAAGGCGTCTCATAGGGGCTATTCCCGTTATTCTGGGAGTTATTGCAGTTGTCTTTATACTCACCACCATAGTACCCGGCGACCCGGCCCGGATAATGGTGGGACAGAGGGGAAATCCGGAAACCATAGCAAAAATCAGGCAGGAAATGGGCCTGGATAAGCCCCTGGCCGTTCAGTTTTTCGATTTTATGAAAAACGCTTTGACACTTAATCTGGGAAAATCTTACAGGAATAATATGACGGTGGTGGAAGCCCTTCTTTCCCGTCTGCCCGTTACGGCTAAACTGGCCGTTTTTGCTACGATAGTCGCGGTTTTAATGGGCGTCCCTCTGGGGATTGTATCAGCCGTTAAGCAGTACTCCTGGATAGATTACAGCGCCATGTTTTTTGCGATTCTGGGGATCTCAGCTCCGGTCTTCTGGGTGGGGCTGCTTTCGGTGGTGCTTTTTTGCGTGAAACTGGGCTGGATTCCGGGGACCGGCACGGGCAATGGGGAATTCATCTATTATATTCTGCCTTCGCTGGTGCTGGGAATCCGACCTGCCGCTTTAATAGCCAGGCTTACGCGTTCCAGCATGCTGGAGATAATTAGACAGGATTATATCCGGACCGCAAGGGCAAAGGGCCTTTCCGAAAGGGTGGTTATCATGAAGCACGCCCTCAGAAATGCTCTAATTCCGGTAGTAACGGTGATAGGTATTGAAACGGCCAGCCTCTTGAGCGGTGTGGTTGTAACCGAATCCATTTTTTCCATGCCCGGCCTCGGCAGGCTCAGCGTGGAGGCTCTCATAAACCGGGATTTTCCCGTAATACGGGGAGTTGTATTATTCATGGCATTGATCTTCGTTTTTGCCAATCTAGTGGTCGATCTTTCTTATCCGCTGTTTGATCCCAGGATAAAATACGATTGATTGGAGGGAGAAGATTATGGAGGTAAAAACTGCTGCCAATACAAACATCCCCGGAAAAGCAAAACGGAAGGTGGAGGGCCGGAGCCTCTGGATGGACGGCTGGCTGAGGCTCAGGAAGAACAAACTTGCCATGCTGGGTTTGACCCTGGTGATCATAATATGCCTGGCGGCCATATTTGCACCTTATATAACCCAATATGACCCTTATGAGCAGTTGATATGGAAGGAGGGCCGCTCGGCACAGCTGGCGCCCCCCAGTGCAAAACACTGGTTCGGCACCGATGTATACGGCAGGGATATATATACAAGGGTGGTGTACGGTGCCAGGATATCTTTACAGATCGGATTTGCCGCCACCGGTGTTGCTGTGGTGATAGGGGTTATACTGGGAAGCCTCGCGGGATATTACGGCGGTTTTATAGATGATATTATATCCTGGCTGACCAACGTCATATTTGCATTTCCGTTCCTTCTTTTTGTGCTGGCCCTGGTGGCCTATCTTCCACCAAGCATGCCGCTGATGTACATGTCCATCGGCATCATTTCCTGGGCGTCGTTTGCAAGGGTGGCCAGGGGTCAGGTAATACAGGTCAGGGGAATGGAATTTGTGGAAGCGGCTACGGCCATTGGAGGCAGCGACTGGAGGATAATCTTCAAGCATATTATGCCAAATATACTGGCGCCGATTATAGTCCAGGCCACCCTCGAAGTGGGAAGCATAATCATGCTGGAATCTTCGCTGAGTTTTTTGGGTTTTGGAGTCCAGCCACCGAAACCAGCCTGGGGGTACATGATAAATGAGGGCAGGCAGTTTTTCCTGTCAGGCCAGTGGTGGTGGTCCGTTTTTCCGGGCCTGGCCATCATGGCCCTGGTGCTGGGATTTAATCTTTTCGGCGACGGATTGAGGGATGCGCTGGATCCTCGACTAAAGCAGTAGGGGGTATGGGAAGTGGCAGAAAATCTTGTTGAAGTTAAGAATTTAAAGACTTACTTTTTCACAGACGACGGAGTTGTGCCCGCGGTGGACGGGGTGGATTTCAAAATCGACAAAGGCGAGACTCTGGGTATAGTCGGGGAGTCCGGGTGCGGTAAAAGCGTCACTTCGCTATCGCTATTAAGGCTTGTCCCCAATCCCCCCGGCAGGATAGTGGAAGGTGAAATGTATTTTAAGGGCGAAAACCTCCTGGAAAAAAGTGAGAGCGAAATGCGCAGAATCCGCGGGAACGACATTTCAATGATATTTCAGGAACCCATGACATCCTTAAATCCCGTGTTCACCGTAGGCGAACAGATAGCCGAAGCTATAGAGTTACATCAGGGGTTGAATAGAAGGGAAGCAATGGCCAGAGCCGTGGAAATGCTCAAACTGGTGGGCATACCGGCGGCGGAAAAAAGGGTTGATGAATATCCCCACCAGATGAGCGGCGGAATGCGCCAGAGGGTCATGATAGCCATGGCGCTGTCCTGCAATCCCACCCTGTTGATAGCCGACGAACCCACCACCGCCCTGGACGTCACCATACAGGCTCAGATACTGGAACTCATGAAAGGCCTGAAAGAAAAGTTGGGCACGGCCATAATGCTCATTACCCATGACCTTGGAGTGGTGGCGGAAATGGCCGAAAACGTGCTTGTGATGTATGCGGGAAAAGTGGTGGAATACGCCGGTGTAAAAACCATCTTCAAAAGTCCAAAGCACCCGTACACCATAGGCCTTCTGGGCTCCATCCCGAGACTTGACCGGCCAAAGGAAAGACTGTATGTAATAGAGGGCGCTGTGCCGAATCCCTTTGACATGCCGGAGGGCTGCCGGTTCCACCCCAGATGCCCCGAAGCCCGTGAAATATGCAAGACGAAAGAACCCGATCTAATCAGGCTTAACGGGCAGCAGGTGCGGTGCTGGAAGTACACGGATGAGTGGAAGGGAGGAGGCCAGTGATGGTAGGGGCGGAAAAATTACTGGAAGTAAAGGGCTTAAAAAAATATTTCCCCATCACCGGCGGCATTTTTCAAAAGACCATAGGATACGTAAAAGCCGTGGACGGTGTTGACATGTATATAAAACGGGGAGAGACCCTGGGCCTCGTGGGCGAAAGCGGATGCGGCAAATCCACCCTGGGCCGGGTGATATTGAGATTGCTGGAAGCCACCGGAGGGGAGGTTTACTACGGCGGGAAAAACATTCTGAAGCTGAACAAACACCAGATGAGGGAACTTCGGAAGAAGATGCAGATAATTTTTCAGGACCCGTACGCTTCATTGAACCCCAGGATGACGGTGGGAGACATAATAGGTGAGCCCATGGACATTTATCACATGGCCGTCGGCAGGGAAAGAGAGGACAGAGTGCTGGAACTTTTGAGAGTGGTCGGCCTTGGCACGCAGCATATAAGGCGCTACCCGCACGAATTTTCCGGAGGTCAGCGGCAGCGAATAGGGATAGCCAGGGCCCTGGCGGTCAACCCCGAACTCATAATATGCGACGAGCCTGTATCGGCCCTGGACGTATCCGTAAGGTCCCAGGTTTTAAACCTCATGCAGGAACTGCAGGAAAAATTCAGCCTTACCTATCTGTTCATATCCCACGACCTGAGCGTTGTAAAACACATAAGCGACAGGGTAAGCGTCATGTACCTGGGGAAAGTGGTGGAGATAGCGGAAAAGAACGAACTGTACGACAAACCCCTTCATCCATACACCCGCGCGCTCCTTTCCGCCATTCCCATACCGGACCCGGAAGTAAAAAGGGAAAGAATCATACTGGAAGGGGATGTGCCAAGCCCCGTAAACCCGCCCGGCGGCTGCCGGTTCCACACCAGGTGCCGCTATGCAAAACCCGGGTGCAGAGAAAGGGAACCGGAACTTAAAGACGCGGGCGGCGAGCATTTTGTGGCGTGCCACCTTTATTAAAAGGAATATCCCAAACGGTTTAAAAATCACAAGGGACGGTGAAAAGTTGTCGCCGTCCCGCTTGCTGTTTTCTACAGGCTACATTTGAAAGTGAGTTGCTTTTTGATGGAGCTTTTACTTAAGGTTGGAAAACAACTACCAACAGCATTTTAAAGCGCTCTTTGGCGTACAGGGCATGGGGAACCCCGGCCGGCATGACCACCACCTGGCCTGCTTTGACATCCACTTCCTTATCGCCGATGGTTATCCTAGCCGCCCCGTCCAGAATAGACACCAGAGCGTCGCCGGGAGAAGAATGGGCGCTGATTTCCTCGCCTTTATCAAAGGCGAAAAGGGTCATGCTCATGTTTTTGCCCTGAGCCAGCGTCCTGCTGACCACCTGGCCGGGATTGTAATCTACCATGTCCAAAATGTTGTAAACTTCACCCCAGTTAACGTTTTTGATGAGCTTTTTATTTTGTTCCATAAAAAATACCTCCGGATAATTCTTGAGTTATCTGCATTTTTTATTATAACCTTCCATTAAAAAAGAAAATATGAGGAAAATCACAAAACGGATTTTTAGGTCTGGAATCCGGAAGTTGCTGAAATGCAGGGGTTTGTAGTTGTAAACCTTAGCGTAACTCGACTTTAATTAAAAAATATCTTATAATTTACTTGGATTAATAATAAACAAAAGTATGGAGGAATAATATGGCCGTCATTAAACCTTTCAAAGCTTTGAGACCCGAACCGCACCTGGTGGCGAAAGTTGCGGCGTTGCCTTATGATGTGGTGAGCACACAAGAAGCAAGAAAAATGGTAAGGGGGAACGAGTATTCTTTTTTGCACGTAGATAAACCGGAGGTAGACCTGGAAGAATCGATAGACCCTTATGACCCGAGGGTTTATGAAAAAGCGCGGGAAAATCTTAATAAAATGGTCCGGAAGGGAATTTTTGTAGAGGATGAGGACGAATGTTATTACATTTACAGGCTGATCAGAGAAGGCAGAATGCAGACGGGTCTTGTGGCGTGCGTTTCGATAGATGATTACTTGAATAATGTGATAAAAAAACACGAACATACCCTTGCGCGTAAGGAACAAGATAGAATTAACCATGTGAACATTACCAATGCTCATACGGGCCCAATCCTGATGGCGTATCGAAAAAATGAGGAAATTTCCGGTTTGATAGACGAATGGGTATCAAAAAGCGCTCCTTTATACGATTTTGCGTCAGAGGATGGGGTGGTTCAGACCGTATGGGTCGTTGATGATGTGAGGGTTATCGGTGCATTGACGGCATTATTTTCCCGGGTTCCTTCGCTTTATATAGCCGACGGGCACCATCGCGCCGCAGCCGCTGTAAAAGTCGGGCAGATGCGAAGGGCGGAAAATCCGAATTACGAGGGCACCGAAGAGTTTAATTTCTTTCTGTCGGTGCTTTTCCCCGATGAAGAGTTGACAATACTGGAATACAACAGGCTTATAAAGGATTTAAACGGCCTTGCGGAAGAAGAACTCCTTACGAAGCTTGCCGAAAAATTTAAGGTTATCCCTCGGGGCAGACACAGGTTTCAACCGACCGAGAGGCATACCTTCGGGATGTATATGGACGGCATGTGGTACACTCTCGAGGCAAAACCGGGTACTTTCAATGAGTCTGACCCGGTCGAAAGACTGGATGTTTCAATACTTCATAATAATATAATAATTCCGATACTTGGGATTGAGGACCCCAGAACCGATAAAAGGATAGATTTCGTGGGGGGCATCAGGGGCCCGGAGGAACTGGAAAGAAGGGTGGACAGCGGGGAAATGAAACTGGCGTTCTCCATGTATCCCACATCCATGGAAGATTTGATGAGCGTAGCTGATGCGGGCCGCATTATGCCGCCGAAATCCACCTGGTTTGAACCAAAGCTGAGGAGCGGGATTTTTATCCATAATCTTGCTTAAAAGAGGGGGTTTTTAATGGCCGCCGGATTGTTGGAAGACTTTTTCCATGAAATTCTGGATGTTCTGGACGTCGGCATCCACATTGTGGATGCCGATGGGAATACAGTATTTTACAATGCCGCCATGGGCCGGCTGGAAAGGCTGGACCCGGCAAATGTAATGGGGAAGAATCTGCTGGAGGTCTTCCCATCCCTTAACCAGGAGACCAGCACGCTTCTTTATGTGTTGAAGACGGGCAAGACCATCGTGGACCGGGTCCAGACCTACTTTAATTTTAAAGGCCAGGAAATTACCACAATTAACACCACTTGCCCCCTGAAAAAGGGAAAAAAGATAGCAGGAGCGATGGAAATAGCCAAGGATATAACAAAATTAAAGGAACTGTCAGAAAAGGTGGTGTTTTTACAGGATTCAACAAAAAATAAAGTTTCACGGGAAAAAGAATGCCACCCCTTCACACGGTTCACTTTTGACGATATTGTCGGGGAAAGCCAGGTGATAAAAAAAGCCGTTTCGATGGCCAGGAAAGCCGCCCAGACCTCTTCTCAGGTTTTGATATACGGGGAGACGGGTACCGGCAAGGAGCTTTTCGCCCAGAGCATCCATAACGCCAGTGCGAGAAGGAATAGGGCGTTCATCGCCCAGAACTGTGCAGCACTTCCCGAAAGCCTTTTGGAAGGGATTTTGTTCGGGACGGTAAAGGGGGGTTTTACCGGCGCAATAGACCGTCCCGGCCTTTTTGAACAGGCCGACGGGGGCACTCTTCTGCTTGACGAGATAAATTCCATGGGGGTCAACCTCCAGGCAAAACTCCTGCGGGTTCTGCAGGAAGGCGTTGTAAGAAGAGTGGGGGATACGAATATTATACCTGTAAATGTAAGGATCATAGCCACCACCAACGAAGATCCTGTAGAAAGCATAAAAAACGGCATCATAAGAAGAGATTTGTTTTACAGGCTGGGGGTGGTATATATAAAAATACCGCCTCTTCGGGAAAGAAGAGAAGATATACCTGTGCTCACGAAATATTTTATAAACAGGCTGAATAATAAATTGGGCAAGAAGGTTCTGGGAGTATCGCCCCGGGTTATGAAAGTATTCATGGATTATGAGTGGCCGGGGAACATCAGGGAACTGGAAAACGCTCTTGAAGGCTCAATGAATATGATAGGCGATGAAAGTTATATAGATATGGATCACCTTCCTTCTTATATTTCTGAGCAATATAATCAAAAAAGTGATATATCTAAAAACTTCGATGGTGAGATAAGAGAAGAGGTCTTTTCTGGCGATATTCCCATTAATGACCATTGTTTAAACATCGGCTCCATGGATATCGCGGATTCCCCTCTGGACCGGGTAATAGACGGTATAGAGAGGGAGATTATACTGAAGACTTTGAAAGCATACAGCGGAAATGTAACCAAGGCCGCCGAAAAATTGAGAATTAAACGCCAGACCCTGCAGTATAAGATTAAAAAATACGGGCTCATCTTGTGATGGGCGATTATGAAAATATTTGTATTATTTGTATTATATGAAGAAATACCGGGAGTTGGTGGCAGATGGCCTCTGTAGAGGAAAAATTAGAAGACATATTGAAGCTGGAAACCGTAAGGGAAATTTTCGATACTCTGGAAGAGGGAGTCTTGATAGTCGACAGGGATTGCAGAATATTATTTTATAACAAAACGCTGTCTAATTTTGAGGGGCTGGACCCAATTTTCGTAGTTGGGAAGACCATCTTTGAAGTATTTCCTTCCATTACACCGCAGGAGAGCACTCTTTTCCAGGTAATTAAAACGGGCAAATCCGTCGCGGGCAGGTACCAGCAATATTTCAACTGCAGAGGCAAACAGATAAAAACAGTGAACACCACCATTCCAATCACTTGCGGGGGAGAGGTTATCGGCGCCGCGGAAGTATCCCGGGATGTCTCCATGATAATAAATTTGACGGAAAGAGTGGCGGATCTGCAGCAGAAATCAACCGGAACTTCAAAACATCAGAAAAAATATGCGGGAAGGTACTCTTTTGACGACATTCTCGGCCACAACGAAAAGATTCGGAAAATAATAGAAATGCTGAAAAAGGTATCGATGACATCCTCATCGGTATTGATATACGGAGAAACCGGGACAGGCAAGGAGTTGTTCGCCCAGAGCATTCATAACGCAAGCCCAAGGCGGCATATGCCTTTTATTGCCCAGAACTGTGCAGCCATCCCCGAGAGCATCCTGGAAGGATTGCTCTTCGGCACCACCAGGGGAAGCTTTACAGGGGCACTGGATAAACCCGGACTGTTTGAGCAGGCGGATGGTGGCACCATGCTGCTGGATGAGATCAACAGCATGCCCATATCCCTCCAGTCCAAGCTGCTTAGGGTGCTCCAGGAAGGAGTGATAAGAAGGGTGGGAGGGTCGCAGGATATCCCTGTAGATGTAAGGATTATTGCCACTACCAATGAAAATCCAATAGAGCTTACTAAGAACGGAAAACTGCGGCAGGACCTTTTTTATAGATTGAGCGTTATTTATGTAGAAATCCCTCCTCTCCGGGAAAGGCCCGATGACATAAGCGAGCTGGCGGAGTTTTTCATAAAAAAATACAATGAAAAATTCCACAGGAAAGTTACAGGTATTAATTGGGAAGTTATGGATATTTTCCGCGGTTATTCCTGGCCGGGCAATGTCCGGGAACTGGAAAACGTGATCGAAGCCCTGATGAATTATGTGGATTATGGGGAAATCAGGAAGGAACACCTGCAATTTTTAAGCTTCGGCCCCTTCAAGAATTATTTAAACGAGCAGCATTATTCATCGGAAAATCCGGAGTTTAAAGGGATAATAAACGATTATCAGAAAAAAGTAATCCTTGATGTTTTAAGAAGTACCGGAGCCAATATTACCAAAGCCGCAAAAAAAATGGGAATAAAGCGGCAGCTTTTGCAGTATTACATGAAAAAGTACAACATTAGCAGAGAAGAAGTACTAAAAAGTTAAATTTGATTTTGTGTAAAAAGTCAATTTCGGTGGTCGTGACGGCCCGGCACCTGACCGTTCAGCCAGACGTTCTGAAGTTCGTTCCTTCGCTTCGCAGGGTTGCGCTGGCAAATACGGCGTCCCGCCTCAATGCCGGCCGGAGCATTTCTGCATGCCGGTACCCACCGAAGGCGGGTTTGAATCGAGCTTAATAACGTCTTTGGCTTAACTCTAAGGCGCTTTTAGCCGTTACAAACCACCGTCGACTTGTTTCTAAATCAGAATAAAATTTGTAAACGACTTTTTATCCATCAGAATCAAATTTATAAAAAAAATGGCCTGGTTAAAATTCTCCAGCCCTTGAGTCGTATTGCTTATCTTTTATTTAGGAAGTCCCGCCTTCCGACAGAGTTTGGTCATAGCTGTAGAGTTCTACCGGCTTTCCCATGAATCGTACCAGAGCATAAAGGCCTGCCGCGCCCAGCACAAGGGAAATCCAGGCGGGTACGCCAAAACCTGCCGGGATATATCCAACCACAAGGGCGACCATTGCCGTAGTTACTGCGTAGGGGATTTGAGTCTTCACGTGATCCATGTGATCTGCAGAAGAAGCCATGGACGACATTATAGTGGTATCGGAAATGGGTGAACAGTGGTCACCGAATATGGCCCCAGCCAGTACCGCTCCCAGGGTGGGGAGCATCACCTGGGGACTCACGGCATGAGCCAGAGGCAGCGCCAGTGGAATCACTATGGCCATAGTACCCCAGGATGTTCCGGTGGCAAAGGAGGTAACGCAAGAGATTATGAATACCAGGGAGGGAATTATCACAGGACTTATGGAGCCGGAAGCTACCTGTATGAGGTATTGGGCGGCTTTTACATCTTCTGTGACACTGCCCAGAGACCAAGCAAGCACCTGAATTATTCCGGTTATGGTCAGGGCCTTGGCACCGTCGACCCATGCTTCCAGAGCGTCTCGCAAAGTCAGTATCTTCTGCCCTACAGCCAGACCTATTGTAATAATGGTGGCTGTTGTGGCAGCCCATATAAGAGCCACGCTGGTATCGGAATTACCAAAGGCTTCCCGGACTCCGGCCCAGGTGAGAGGGAGTTGTGTACCGCCGCCGTTGTACCAGAGGCTAACAAACCCCAGGACAATGAGAGAAAAGACGGGTATGGCGGCATTTATTATCCTGGGCTTTGCTCCCTCGCGAAGCTGTACGTCAATGAGGTCCATGGCGGACATGGGCCTTGCTCCATCAGCCAGCACCCTTCCAGTCTGCCGGGCCCGGATTTCGGCTTCATACATGGGGCCGAAATCCCTCATCATATATGCGATGAGAAAGACCATGATAAGAGTTAAAAGCTCATAAAACCTATAGGGTATGGTTGCAAGAAAAGTACCGTAGGCGTTTACCGGTTCTCCCATTTTTTCGTATACATCCTTTATAAGGCTGACTTCGTATCCTATCCAGGTAGACATCAAAGCTATTCCCGCTACTGGAGCGGTGGTGGCGTCAACTATATAAGATAATTTTTCACGGGATACCCTCATCTTGTCACATAGTGGCCTCATGGTTGGGCCCACCACGAGAGTGTTGGCATAATCGTCAAAAAATACTACGCAGCCCAGTACTTCGGTAACTATCTGAGCGCCCCGGGAGTTTCGAGCCAGCTTTGCTAGGGCTTCGGCAACCGCCTGGGTTCCGCCCATTCTCGTCATGATTCCAACCATGCCTCCTATGGTGAAAGAAAAAATCAGGATGCCGGCATGCCATGAGTCAGCCAAGGCACCTAAAATATATTGGTCCAGAGCCCGCAGGTACCCGGCGAACAAATTGCCACCGTTCATCATTGTAGCTCCTGCCAACACTCCAAGAAAAAGGGAAAGCACCACTTCTTTTGTTATGAACGCCAGGACAATAGCTAAAAAAGGAGGAAGCAACGACATCATGCCAAAATCAACTTTTGCTTCTTTATTTTCTTCTTGCTGCGCGTAAGCCGCAGAAAAAATCAGGCCTGCGATAATAATGATTAGGAAAAGGATTAAGAAGGTTCGCCACCTTCGTTGCACAATACCGCCTCCTTGAATTTATAATGATTATTTTTTATTGGGGCGCCCACATTTGCATCTTAAAAATTAGATATGCATAAAACATGCCATATTACAGAAATTAATCAATATTGGATAAATTACGGGTAATGTAAACAGACATTAAATACAAAAAAAGTATGTTTTGCACAAGTTATTCCAACAAAATAGAAAATTTTTTATTTTTACTATGGGGACAGGCTTAAGTTTAAGTTTTTAAATACATATGCAAATATTATTTGCACTGCCAACGAAAATTTTTGCAGAAAAACGTTGCTGGATACCCGGTTGCATAAAATATTTCGTGATTCTGTGAATAAAAAAAGTGACCCCGAAAGGGATCACCCTCTTTGCGGGCATTATTTGAATTTCTTTAAAACATCGTATAGATCCGGTTTTCCAATCTCCTGCAATTCGTATCTCACTCTGACCACGGGCTTATTTGGTTTGATGACCCGGGTGATATCGATGGGGGTGCCGGAAACTACCACGTCGCAGTCTATGCGATTGACGGTCTCTTCCAGCTCCTTCATCTGTTTTTCTCCGTAACCCATGGCGGGCAGGATCTTTTCCAGATGGGTGTAGCGCCTGTAAGTTTCTTCTATGCTTCCTACGGCATAAACTCTGGCATCGATGATTTCCCGGGCTCCGAACTTTCTGGCGGCCACAAAACCTGCTCCAAAGCCCATACCTCCATGGGTGAGGGTGGGGCCGTCTTCAATTATAAGCACCCGTTTGTCCCGGATCATCTCGGGATTCTCCACGGTAATGGGGGATGCAGCCTCTATGACAACGGCTTTGGGATTGGCCTTTTCGATATTTTCCCTTATTTTCTGGACGTCGGCGGCATTGGCTGAATCAATCTTATTGATGACTATAACATCGGCCATCCTGAAATTGGTTTCTCCAGGATGATATGAAAGTTCGTGGCCTGGTCTTAAAGGATCTACAAGCACGATGTGCAGGTCGGTATTATAGAATGGGAAATCGTTGTTTCCCCCGTCCCATACGATGATATCGGCTTCTTTTTCCGCTTCCCTGAGTATTGTTTCATAATCGACTCCGGCGTATACGATGGTGCCGCTGTCGATGTGGGGTTCATATTCCTCCCTTTCTTCTATGGTACATTTGTGCCGATCCAGGTCATCGTAGGTGGCAAATCTCTGACAAATCTGCTGGCTAAGATCGCCGTAGGGCATGGGATGTCTTATAGCCGCCACTTTTTTGCCCATTTCCTTTAAGATTTTGCAAACTTTTCTGGTGGTCTGACTTTTGCCCACTCCAGTGCGGACGGCGCATACGGAAATCACGGGTTTTACAGATTTTATACTGGTGTTGGCGGGTCCCATAAGGCGAAAGTCTGCCCCGTTTGCCAGCACGATAGATGCTTTGTGCATGATATCCTCATGAGAAATGTCGCTGTAAGCAAAAATTGCCTGGCGCACATCGTATTTTTTAATAAGTTCCGGCAACTCTTCTTCAGGACAGATGGGTATACCATCCGGATAAAGTTTTCCCGAAAGAACCGCCGGGTATTTCCTGCCTTCAATGTTGGGAATCTGGGCGGCAGTAAATGCAACCACTTCATAGGTCTGATTGTCCCTGAAGTATGTGTTGAATACATGAAAATCCCTGCCCGCGGCTCCCATTATGATGGTGCGTATTCTCATAGGCTTTACCTCCAATCCATTTTTTTAAATAATTAAATACGCAAATAACATACCAACCAGAAAAAACAGGGAAAACCTATTATATCGCGCAAAATAATTTTGCACGTTTGAAAAGTATATACAATATATTTTGCAAAATAAAGGTGAATTCATCCGGCTGATTTCAAAATTCATATAACGAAATCTTCGTTTTTTTATTAACAAATTTAAATTAATAAAATTAAAAGAGTTACCCCTTGAGTGGCATAGAGTTTGCTAAAATTAAAGTATTAACGAACAAATTTTATTATTTCTTGGCTGGGCATTTTAAACAAGGGTACGGTTAACTTTACAAGAGAATGGTAGGAGGTGTTTTTCATGAGCGGGTTTGGGGAAAAGATTAAAGAACTGGCGCTCGAACTGACGAAGATACCCAGTGTGGTAGGGTCATCGGGAGAAGTGGAAATAGCTCATGCGATATACCGGTGGTTAAACCGTATAGAATACTTCAAACAAAACCCTGACCGACATCGCCGACGGTGAAGTGGCTCTCCCGCCGATAAGCCTTTACCAGCGAGACCTAAAGAAAGAGTATTCCGTTCAGACCGTAAATGCCGTAAGCCTGTATTTTAATTTTGCCACCCACATCAGCACGCCGCATCAGGTTTTGATAAAATTAAAAGAAAAGGCCGTTCGGGCTTTTGACAATGTGATAGAGAAACTGAATATGGAGTATAGAAAATACTGTGAACTTAGCAACATCCCCTACAAAAGACTCCCATGGAAAACAAAGGTTTTAACTTTCCAGGAATTATATAACGAAGTCAAAACGGAAATGGGTGAAAAAATAGATGAAATAACAAAACAGCTGGCAACCAAATTGCTAGAAGATGATGTGGACGACCGGGAGTTTTCTTTAAAAATCGTCCGGGAAGTTCACAAATATTACTCCGACAAAGATCCCATCATCGTCATTTATTTTGCTCCGCCGTATTACCCACATATTTATGTTCGGGGAAATGACGAGAGGGAACAAAAACTTTTGGCGGCGGTAAACCGGGCGGTTGAAGAAACAAAACGGGCTTTTGATTATGATATAAAGATAAAGAAGTTTTATCCATATATCTCCGATTTGAGCTACTGCAGCATAACAGACGAACAGAGCATGCTTTCCAGCCTGATTGGCAATATGCCGGCATGGCCCCAAAAGTACTCCCTGCCGCTGAAGGCCATTCAGAAAATCAGTATGCCGGTGGTCAATATCGGCCCCTACGGTAAGGATGCACACAAGCTTACCGAAAGGTTAAGCGTTTCTTATTCCCTGGATGCAATGCCTGCAATCCTTGAAAAGACCATTGAGAATCTGGCCTGCAGCAGATAAATAAAAGTTCTACCCTTACGGATTATGCAGGGTGATGGTTAATTGATGATGATGGATTTTGGAGGTGGTTTTTGTGAAATATCCCCGAGTGGAGATCGATATCGCCAAAATTCGCCATAATGCCCGTTATGTAGTGGATTATTGTGGGAAAAACGGGATTGAAGTAATGGCCGTAACCAAAGGAGTATGCGCCTTTCTCCCGGTGGTAAAGGCCATGCTGGAAGGGGGTGTGAGAAAGCTTGGGGATTCCCGACTTCAAAATATTGAGGAATTGAGGGAAGCGGGCCTAGAGATCCCGATATATTTAATACGAATTCCCATGCTTTCAGAAATAAAAGATGCGGTTCGCCTGGCGGATGGAAGCCTTAACTCTGAAGTGGATGTGATTAAGGCGCTGTCACAGGAAGCTCGAGCGATCGGCAGAACCCACAAGGTCATTTTAATGGTGGATGTCGGGGATCTGCGGGAGGGGGTTATGCCGGAAGATGTACTGGATGTGGTAGCACAAATTATCGGCCTCCCCGGTATAGAATTCGAGGGTCTGGGAACCAATGTAGGCTGCTATGGCGGAATCCTGCCGAGTTATGAAAATACCAAAGTACTGGTGGATCTGGCCGGTGACATTGAAAAAAGGTATGGAATCAAAGTTAAAACCCTGTCGGGTGGAAATACGGCCACTCTGGCTTTGCTTGAAAAGGGCGAGCTTGCGCCGGGAATAAATCAATTCAGGATAGGAGAGGGCATTTTACTGGGCAATGATACTACTAATTTCAGGGATATTCCGGGAATTTTGAAGGGTACGATGAAACTAAAAACAGAAGTTATAGAAGTTAAGGTCAAACCGTCATACCCCATAGGAGAAATAGGCCGGGACGCTTTCGGCAATGTACCGGTATACGAAGACAAAGGTCCCATGAGGAGAGCTATTGTGGCGCTCGGAAAGCAGGACTGCCGGATTGAAGGGTTAACACCGGTGGATAAATCTATGGAAATCCTTGGAGCCAGCAGCGACCATTTGCTTATAGATGTGACAAAGCGCCCCGATATCAAGGTCGGAGATGTAATAGAGTTTGACGTGACCTACGGAGCCATGCTAAGTCTTATGACATCCAGATATGTGGAAAAAATTGCAACAAATTAATTTGATTGCAAATTTTTTTGCGCGATTTATAGTTACTGCAAAAAAAATGTCATAAAAACAATTTTTTCGCTTATATTTTGTTTAAAAAAGACATAATTTAGATTGCTGCAGAGAATTTTTATTATATCGGTATTTATCTAAAATTATGCTACCATATAATGTGGCTGATAATGCATGCAATAAATAATTTTTTCTTACCTTAATTAAGTTGGCTTAATATTTGCAATAGCAATAAAGTGGTATAAGTTCTATTGAACTAAAAAATTAATATTAATAATGAGTATTTACTTAAAACAATGGCTAAGGGGGAGTATGATGACAAACTTAAAGGAAAAAATCAAAAATTTATCCATGGAACTTACTAGCATTCCTAGCATAGTGGGGACAGTAGGAGAGATTTGTATAGCTGAGAAGATATATAGTATTTTCAGGAAAATAGATTATTTTAAGCTATATTCTGACAAATTAAGAATAGTTGATTTAAAGAAAGATTCTTTGGGACGAAAATATGTCATGGCTTTTATTGAAGGCACCAATTTCCGTTCTTCAAAAACCATCTTACTTCTAGGGCATATCGACACCGTAGGTATAGAAGATTACGGGGATTTAAAAGAATTTGCAACAAACCCCAATATGCTAAAAAAGAAACTGGCTGAGAAAAAAGTTAATCAGGAAATATTGGAGGATCTGGAGTCTGATAATTGGTTATTTGGTCGAGGTATTTTCGACATGAAAGCCGGCGTGGCTTCTCTAATAGTTATGATGGAAGAGTTTTCAAAGAAGACAAATGAACTTGACGGAAATCTAGTGTTTATCGGCGTCCCTGATGAAGAGGGAAATTCAGCAGGTATGCTTTCAGCGGTCGAGGACCTTGCCGCAATTGCCGAAGAAAAGGGCTGGGAGTTTATAGCTGCCATAGATACCGATTACATGACAGGTCATTACCCAGGTGATGAAAACAAGTACGTATACATCGGGACGGTAGGAAAACTCTTGCCCTGCTTTTATGTATATGGTAAGGAAACCCATGTGGGTGAGGCTTTCAATGGTCTTGACGCAAATTTACTTGCAGCTGAAATAATGAAGCAGGTGGATTTGAGTTATGACCTCTGCGATATTGCCGATGGGGAAGTGACGCTACCCCCGATAAGCCTCCATCAGAGAGATCTTAAAACTGAATACTCGGTGCAAACCGTCAATGCCGTAAACCTGTATTTTAATTTTGCTACCCATATAAGCCAGCCCGATGAGGTTTTAGAAAAACTCAAGGAAAAGGCTGTCCTGGCTTTTGAAAATACTATAGAAAAACTGAATGGGGAATACAGAAAGTTTTGTGAACTAAGCAATATACCTTTTAAAAAGCTTCCCTGGGAGGTCCGGGTGCTGACATTTGAAGAACTATACAGTCAGGTGAAAGAGAAGTTAGGAGAAGCGCTGGATAAAATGATTGACAGTCTGGTCGATGAACTTCTCGAAAAAGGTGTCGATGACAGGGAGTTTTCATTGAGGATTGTACAGGAAGTACATAAGTACTACCCCGATAAAAATCCTTTGATTGTATTATATTTTGCACCTCCTTACTATCCACATATTTTTGTAAAAGGGGAAAACGAGAAGGAAAAGAGGCTTCTAGAAGCGGTAAATCAAGCCGTAGAAGAAGCTAAGAAGCAATATGATTACAAGATTGTAACCAAAAAATTTTTCCCCTATATATCTGATTTGAGCTACTGTAGTATTGCTGAAAATGACGAAAGTATTGCCAAGTTAATCAACAACATGCCCGCCTGGTCCAGAAAATACTCGCTACCAGTAAAAGCCATCAAGAAGATAAGCATGCCTGTCGTAAATATAGGACCTTATGGGAAAGACGCCCATAAGATGACGGAAAGAATAAGCTCTTCTTATTCTTTTGATGCCATGCCTTTTATTCTGGAAAAGACTATATTGAATCTGCTAAAATGTCATTCTAAAAATAGTTAAATCTTTATAAATTTTATCAATGTTATGGAAAGAAGGTGATAAACTTTTTTTAACCAAAAAATGGGTGCTACGCTACTCATTAAGCTTATTTTCTAGGCAGGTAAAGAAATCAAATGCAAAAAGGAGTGAATTTACAAGTGCAATCACTATTGAAAATTATCGGCGATATTAGTAACTGGATTTGGGGCATACCGATGTTGATCATCCTGGTTGGCGGCGGCGTTTTCTTAACAGTCAGACTGGGTTTCTTCCAGTTTATACACTTTGGCTATATTATGAGACAGACTTTTGGAAAAATGTTCAGAAAGAATGTTGAAGGTGAAGGAACAGTAACTCCTTTCCAGGCGGCAACATCCGCACTGGCGTCTACAGTCGGGGCTTCAAATATCGTAGGTGTTCCGGTGGCGATAGCCTTAGGTGGTCCGGGGGCGGTGCTGTGGATGTGGATAACAGCGTTGATAGGTTCAGCATCAAAATTCAGCGAAGTTGTTCTTGGTTTAAAATATAGAGAGGTTAATGAAGAGGGAAATTATGTCGGAGGCCCCATGTACTACATTGAAAAAGGTCTTGGGTGGAAGTTTTTATCTACCCTGTTCGCTTTATTTTTAATGCTGGAAATTATACCAAGCACTATGGTTCAGGCAAATTCCGTGGTAGGTTCTGCTGCTACGCTGGGAATTTCACCAATTGTGACCGGTATAATAGTAACACTTTTGGTAGCACTTGTCGTAGTAGGTGGCATTAAGCGAATAGGAAGTGTGGCAGAATACATGGTACCGTTTATGGCATTATTTTATATAATCGGAGCTCTCGTTGTTATCTTATTTAACATTAGAGAACTTCCTGGGGCAATTGTGTCTATATTTAAATATGCATTTACACCCGCGGCACCTGTAGGAGGGTTTGCGGGGGCGACTATTGCCGGTGCTATGAGATGGGGTATAGCAAGGGGAGTTTATTCCAATGAAGCCGGTATGGGGACGGCGCCAATGGCACATTCAGCCGCGACCATTGATCATCCGGTAAGGCAGGGATTTTGGGGAGTCTTCGAAGTGGTAGTAGATACATTAATCATTTGTACAACTACCGCTCTGGTGGTGCTGACGACAGGGATCTGGAAAAATGCAGACGCTTCTAAAGCTAGTTCATTTCCTGCACTGGCTTTTTCCTCGGTTTTCGGTTATTTGGGTAGCAGCGTAGTTACCGTGAGTGTTTTATTATTCGTTATTTCAACCATAATTGTTATAATATATTATGGAGAAAAGCAGGCTGAATACCTGTTCGGCCTTGCATTTTCTAAAGTTATGAGATATATCTACCTAGCTGCCATTTTTGTGGGATCAATAGGTGGATTGAAAATATTGTGGCAATTTCTCGATATTTTGCTGGCAATGATCGTAATACCGAATATGATTTCCGTTGTCCTGTTGAGTAAAGATGTAAAGAAATTATTAGATGAATTTTTCTCCAATCAGGAACTGGTTAATAAATAATTCAGAAATATGGCTTAATTCACAACTTCCACAAATCTTTAGTGTAATATCTGCTCTAATTCATTATATAAACCTTCGTTTTGATAATGAAGCCTTGCATCAAAGAATGCAAGGCTTCTAACTTGCAAAAGATACATCGTCTTAGTCCTATATTTTCCGATAATCTTAATAACGCAAAATTTTTTGCGTTAAAATATTGATAGAACTTAGCTGTCTTCGCTTTTGTAATTACCGCTATGACAATTCTTACTTGAGTGGCCAGCAATATGCTGCATTTCGGCCACCGCCTATGCACCCTGGGCTTTTTTGAATTATATTAACAGCGGAAGGCAGCAATTTTAAAAAGATTAAGACCAATCCCCGGATATTCTTCCGGGGATTTTCAGTGCAAAAAAATTTGCTCATGTTATTCTGCTAAAAAATTCGGGCTCACCGGAAAATCGTTCCGGTTCAAGTATGACATTATGGCATAAACTTTGCTATTTAATTTTTTTGATAACATTCCAAATTGTAAAAAAGGAGCGATGTAGATGGAAAACATAAAAGTCATCGTCTGGGGTCTTGGCGCCATGGGTGGTGGGATGGCCAGGATGATTTTGCAGAAAAAAGGGATGGAAATAGCCGGAGCCATAGCTTCAAGACCTGAAAAAAGCGGCAAAGATCTCGGTGAAGTGCTGGGACTTGATAAAAAGACCGGGGTTTTGGTTTCAGGCAATGTGGACGAAGTTTTGAGCAAAAAGGCCGATGTGGTGCTGCTTGCTACTTCGTCTTTTACTAAAGAAGTCTTCCCCCAGATAAAGAAAATAGTGGAAAATGGCAAGAATGTTATAACCATTGCGGAAGAAATGGCCTGCCCGGACTACGGTGAACCGGAGCTTTCGAAAGAAATCGACCGGCTTGCAAAAGAGCACGGGGTTACTGTTCTGGGGACGGGGATAAATCCCGGCTTTGTGCTGGATACACTCATAATCGCATTGAGCGGCGTTTGCATGGATGTGAAGAAAATCACTGCCCGCAGGATAAATGACCTCTCGCCCTTCGGCACAACTGTGATGAGGACCCAGGGCGTGGGGACCACCGTGGAAGAGTTCAAAAAAGGCCTGGAGGACGGCAGCATTGTGGGCCACATCGGATTTAACGAATCCATCACCATGATTTCCAGAGCACTGGGGCTTGAGATCGATGAAATAAAGCAAACCAGGGAACCCATAGTTTCCAGAACCTACAGGGAAACGCCTTACGTCAAAGTTGAACCGGGCATGGTGGCCGGATGCCGCCACATCGGTATAGGCCAGCGAAAGGGCGAACCGGTTATTATCCTGGAACATCCCCAGCAGATACGCCCCGAACTGGAGAATGTGGAAACCGGCGATTATATAAACATCGAAGGAACTCCGAATATAAATCTTGCCATCAAGCCCGAACTTCCCGGGGGAACAGGCACCATTGCCATAGCGGTAAATATGATACCCCAGGTGGTAAACGCAAAGCCGGGCCTTGTTACAATGAAGGACTTGCCGGTGCCTGCAGCCTTAATGGGTGATGTGAGGGAACTCATAAAAGGCGGGTGCCGCAGGTGATGGATGCAAGAAAAGGCGACTGGGTTCAGATACACAGGATAGTGCTCAAACCGGAAGAACGGTCGCCGCATCTTCCGGAGGATACAAAAAAAGTCCCCCTGGAAGTCTGGCAAAAAGGCTTTATAACCCATGACGCTTCTATCGGCGACGAGGTAGAGATAGAAACGGTCATCGGGAGAAGGGTGAAAGGAAAGCTGGTAAGGGTAAATCCAGTCTACGAGCACAATTTTGGAAAGCCGGTGCCGGAATTACTCACCATTGGCATGGAGCTTAGAAAGCTTTTAGAAGGTGGGAACAAATGAGCAGGGACATGAGTTACTCTGCCGTAATGGCGAGAAAAAACGAAATAATGAAAAAAGCCGTCGGCATAGATTACGATAAATTTGAATCCGGCGGTATTGCCTTTGATTACGAAAGAATGATGAGGGATGTGGGATACAGCATAGAGGAGATCAGGAAAATACAGGCCGAGACCAGTGTGGGAAACACCCCTCTAATTGAGCTTAAAAATCTGACAAAACTTGCAAGGATGACGGCACCGCCCGGTAAAGGCGCCAGGATTTTTATAAAGGACGAAGCCGCCAACCCATCCGGAAGCTTCAAAGACCGGAGGGCTTCGGTATCGGCCTACAGGGCAAAAGCGCTGGGATACAGGGGGATAATTTCGGCCACCAGCGGCAACTACGGCGCGGCGGTGGCCTCCCAGGCGGCCATGAGGGGTTTAAAGTGCATAGTGGTGCAGGAAGTCTTTGACAGCAAGGGGCGGGGGCAGCCGGAGATCCTGGAAAAAGGCCGGAAATGCGAGGCGCTGGGTGCGGAGGTGGTCCAGCTCACGGTGGGCCCGGAGCTTTTCTATACGTTTCTCTGCCTGCTTGAAGAGACCGGTTATTTCAACGCTTCCCTTTACACGCCCTTCGGGATTGCCGGTATTGAGACCCTGGGATATGAGCTGGCCGAACAGGTGAGAGCCAGAACGGGTAAGGAGCCGGACGCCGTGGTAATAACCCATGCCGGTGGAGGCAATGTCACCGGCACCGCCCGTGGTCTTTTGAAGGCCGGTTGTAAAAATACGAAAATCATAGGTGCCAGTGTAGACCTTACGGGCCTTCACATGGCCAGCGACAGCGATTTTAACAGGAAGTCCTTTACCACCGGTCACACGGGTTTTGGCGTCCCTTTTGCCACCTGGCCGGATCGGGCGGACGTCCCGAGGAATGCGGCAAGGCCGCTACGATATCTGGACCGATATGTTACGGTGAGCCAGGGGGAGGTGTTTTATATGACCGAAGCCCTTGCCCAGCTGGAGGGCATGGAACGGGGACCGGCGGGCAACACCTCGCTGGCTGCGGCTTTTGCCATAGCCCGGGAGATGGATGAAGACGAAATTCTGGTGGTGCAGGAAACGGAGTACACCGGTGCGGGAAAACTCCCGTCAGCCCAATTGACTTTCGCAAGGGAAATGGGGGTTGAAGTGAGAAGGGGAGACCCGGCAGATGATAAGCCAGGTGAGAGGATAGTAATCCCGGAAAACCCCGCACAGATAAGAGTAAAAGATGTAGACCTGGATCAACTTAGAAAATCATATGTCAAAAACTGCCTCAATCACTATAAAGGGGTAAAGATTAGGCCCGAAGACATCGAATTCTTAGCGGAAGATACAAAGACGGATGAGGATTATATAAAAAGCATAATAAGAGAAATAAAGGCGCGGCAATCTTAATTGCCGAAAACGGTTTTTACAGCATCGAATTACGGCATGCCCGCATGGAAATTTTATAAACATGATTTGGGTGCAGAAACTATGTCCGCCGCCGGGTCATCTCCGGCAGGAAAGTGACTTTTACACCGAAACAGAATATTAGCGCGGCGATTATCAAAGGAGGGGAAAGCATGCAGCGAAAGGATGATTTTGAACTGCGCAGAAAACACCTGGCTCATCTTACGGAAGAAGAACTGGAAAAGAGGTTCTGGGAACTTACGGAAAAAATCGTGGATCCTCTGATTGAACTGGCCAGGACCCACACTTCGCCTTCCATTGAACGCTCGGTGCTCCTTCGCATGGGTTTTGACAGTCTGACCGCCAGAGCCATAGTCGACAGGTGTGTGGAGAAGGGCCTTTTGGGAAAGGGAGCCGGCCATGTGGTGTTGAAATACGCTCTGTTTAAAAATATATCCATCAAAGACGCAGGAGAGAAACTTGCCCGGGGAGAGGGATGGGATGAGATGGAATCGGCACTGAAAGTCGATGTTTCAAACCCCAATCTTTTCCGGAAGGTCACATCCGGGGAGGTGAGGAAATGAAACTTGAGAAAGATAAAAAAATTGATATAGAAGAGATACTGAAAGACCTGGAGCATTACAGGCCCCGCCGCCGTGGATGGCACTGGCGGGAAAAGGTGGAAAATCAAAAGCTGGGGCCTTTTGAGTATCATGAAACATCGAAAGCCCTTAAAAACAGTGTACCGCTGCCGGCTGCAAAACATTTCGGAAACATAGATCCGCAGCCCGATTATGTCATTACGACTGAAATTGCATCCGGTCGCTTTGAAGACGATATTCGGCGCATGCGTATGGCCGCCTGGCACGGGGCGGATCACATCATGGTCATAAGGACCGCTGGCCAGAGCCATTTCGACGGGCTTATCGAAGGGACGCCCGAGGGTGTAGGCGGTGTGCCCATCACCCGAAAGCAGCTCCGGGCTACCAGGAAAGCTCTGGATTTAATTGAAGACGAAGTTGGAAGGCCCATAAACTTTCATTCATATGTCAGCGGTGTGGCGGGACCCGAGGTGGCGGTGCTTTTTGCGGAAGAAGGCGTCAACGGTGCACACCAGGACCCACAGTACAACGTGCTGTACAGGAATGTCAATATGATCAGGTCCTTTGTGGATGCCGCCGTGGCCAAGAAAATTATGGCCTGGGCGGATATGGCCCAGATAGACGGTGCCCATAACGCCAACGCCACCGCCCGGGAAGCGTGGAAGGTCATGCCGGAGCTCATGGTGCAGCATGCCATTAACGCCATGTATTCGGTAAAAGTGGGTATGAGAAAGGAGAACATCTGCCTCTCAACGGTGCCACCAACAGCTCCGCCGGCCCCGTGCCTCCGGATAGACCTGCCTTACGCCGTGGCGTTAAGAGAACTGTTTAAAGGCTTTAAAATGAGAGCACAGATGAACACAAAGTACATTGAGTCCAGCACCCGGGAGGCCACGGTTACTCATGTGTTGAATTTACTGATATCCCGCCTGACCAGTGCGGATATCCAGAGCACCATCACTCCCGACGAGGGCAGGAACGTGCCGTGGCATTATTTCAACGTGCAGGCGGTGGACACCGCAAAGCAGGCTCTGGCGGGTATGGACGGCCTAAAGGAAATGGTGGAAATAAAAAGGGACGGCCCCCTTGGAGAAAAAGTCCGGGAGCTTAAAGAAAGAGCTGTACTTTTCCTTGAAGAGATTTTAGAAGTCGGGGGTTATTTCAAAGCCGTGGAGCAGGGATTCTTTGTGGATTCCGGTATGTATCCCGAGAGAAACGGGGACGGTATCGTAAGGAAGATAGATGGAGGCGTGGGAGCCGGGACTGTGGTAAAAAGAGATGAGGATTACATGGCGCCCGTGTGCCATCACTTCGGATACAACAATATACCCGAATGGGTGGAAAAGCCCTGCGACCTCATAGAAGGGTGTACGCTGTGTAATCCGGACAAGATAGTCTATATAGACGAACTGGACGAAAGGGACAATGTGTTGAGCAGGCTGGAAGAAACCCGCCACATCAGGGAAAATGGGTTTATTAAGCCCGAGGTGGAATGGTTTGCGGACGGTTACATTTGCCTGAATATATTCCTTCCCTCTGAGGAAAGGGTTGCGGAATTTGCGGCCGTGGAAATGGCAAAAAAACTCGGCCTTTCCGATGTGGAAGTCATTCACAAGGAGGTCATGCAGCCCGCCGAAGGGACATACCTGGAGGTCAAAGGAAAAGTGCCCTTTGAAATAAATCCAAAAGATCTGATCATACCGGAAAAGCCTGAAGTCCTTACACCCGATGAGATCAGGAATTATGTGAAAGAGCATCCCATAAAAATCGTGGCTGCAACGGTTGGGGAAGATGAACATTCCGTCGGCATGAGGGAGATCATTGATATAAAGCACGGAGGCCTGGAGGGGTTTGGCATTGAGTGCCATTACCTGGGGACGTCGGTGCCCGTGGAGAAAGTAGTGAACGCCGCTATAGAAATCGATGCAGACGCCATTTTAATCAGCACGATTATAACCCATGCCGATATTCACAGAATCAATATGAAGAAGCTCCATGAGCTGTGCATTGAAAAAGGAATAAGGGACAGGGTAATCCTGGTGGGCGGCGGGACACAGGTCACCGATGAAATTGCAAAGGAATCAGGGCTTGACGCAGGCTTTGGCAGGGGCACTAAAGGTATAGACGTGGCGAGCTTCCTGGTGAAGGCACTGAGGGCGAAGGAAAAAGAGAGTAAATAAAACCAGGTGTGGCATCCATCTTTTGCCATAGTCTGTGGATGCCGCACAAGTTTTAAAATAATCCTTTTTAACCCATCCCACAAATTGCAAAATGTCTCCCACCTGCAATGGAGGTATTTATATGTTAAACATAGACGTTATAGTGGCGGAAATCGGCAGCACCACAACGGTTGTCAATGCCTTTTCCGATCTGGGCACTTCACGCCCCAAATTTATCGGCCAGGGCATAGCTCCTACCACTGTGCTGCAGGGGGATGTGACCGTTGGGCTGGAATGTGCTGTAAAAAACCTCGAACAAAACCTCAAAACCGGTATAAAGTGGAATAGGATGATGGCTTCCAGCAGTGCGGCGGGTGGACTCAAGATGACAGTTCACGGCCTGGTATACGACATGACGGCCAAAGCCGCGAAAGAAGCTGCACTTGGAGCAGGTGCTGTACTCCATATGGTCACCGCCGGCCCGCTTAGCCCGCTCGACCTCAAAAAGATACTGGAGATTAAACCGAATATAATACTGCTGGCAGGGGGGGTAGATTACGGCGAAAAAGCCACGGCCATATCCAATGCGGCAAAAATCGCCGGATTAGGAATTGACACCCCCGTAATCTACGCCGGAAATGTGGCTGCCAGAGATGAAATCAGGGAGATTTTTCAGGGTAAAAACAGGGTATTTTTTGTCGATAATGTTTATCCCCGCATAGACGAGCTCAATATAGAGCCGACGAAAAAGGTCATACACGATGTATTTGAAGAGCACATTGTAATAGCGCCTGGTATGGAGAAAATCCGCACCATGGTAGACGGCCCCATCATTCCCACGCCGGGTGCGGTAATGAACGCCGCAAGACTTTTAAAAGAGAAAATAGGGGATTTAATGGTGCTTGATGTGGGAGGAGCCACCACCGATGTGCACTCGGTGACCGAAGATTCGGATGAAATCGCGAAAATCCTGGTGGCGCCGGAACCGGAGGCCAAGAGGACGGTGGAAGGCGATCTGGGGGTTTTTGTAAACCGCTACCACGTACTGGAAAATGTGAGCGTTGAAGAAGCCGGTAAAGCGCTCGATATCGATATCCGGGAGGCTATAAAGAAACAGCCGCCGATTCCGAAAACGCCGGAGGAAATCAAGCTGGCTGAATACCTTGCGGAAACGGCATGCATTATCGCCGTCAACCGCCATGCCGGTGAAATAAAGTATCTTTACGGCCCTACGGGCAGGTATTCCATCGCCCAGGGCAAGGATCTGAGCCGGGTGAGGTGGATTATAGGCACCGGTGGAGCCCTGACAAGATTGCCTCACGGCAGGGAAATACTTCAAAAGCTGCGGCAGTATAAGAAAGGAAAAAAGCTTTTACCTACCGGTGATGCAGAAGTACTTATAGACCACGATTACATCATGGCATCCGCCGGTGTGCTTGCAAAAGAATTTCCTCAGGAAGCGGTGGATTTATTGGAAAAAAGCTTAAGACTGCAGCCTGACAGACAATCCTTCTGCCGGTCCCTTAATTAGCAAAACGATGGTCAGAAACTTATCGTTTGAATTGCGGAGGACGAAAAAAAGGGAGGGTAAGCATTAGCTTACCCCCTGTATTTTTATACGGTCAATTTTATTTCTCCCCGGCGCACGAAGCGCTTGAATACCCTGGCAAGATACGGGATTACGTAATAGTCAAGGCCGAAGGAGCGGCCGGCACCGGCCAGCATTACTATGGAAACCACCAGGAACCACATATCGCCGGACCCGGAAATCATGAAGTTTATGTTCATGAATATGGAGCCCAGAGCCGCCAGCACGGTAAAAAGACCCAGGATCAGGCATATGCCTATGGCAAGTTCACCGAGAGTAATCATAATCTGGAATAGCAATGCGTTGGGAAATACAACTTTTTCCATAAAGTTTGCGTACCATTCGGGAGTATTCGGCCCGATGGGGGACGTTGAAGCGCCGGCCACCAGTTTGTCTCCAGCAGAGAGCCAACCCGAATTCACCTTTTCAAGCCCTGACATGAGCCACCTGTAACCCAGGTAAATCCTCAGGAATGCAAGCCAGGCTGCACTGGTACTTACGCCGATATGTTTTATGACCATGGGTTTATTACGAGTCTTCCGGAAGAACTGGCGATCAATGTAATCCATGATAAAGCCTATACCGCTGACACCAAAAAGGTAATGCATATCCGCCAGATGTTTTATGGCGGTGGCCAGAAAGCCTGTGAGTTTAATTCCCATTACTTCGGCCACACAGTATTCTGCACCGATTGAAACCATGTTACCGTGAAGCTTGAGGTTCAGCGGTTTCCTGGGCTTGTTGTTGATTTCCGCGGCTATATTATAGGCGGCGCATTGGGCCGACTGCATGGCCGATTCTACAAGAGCGGGCATGGGTTTCCCATCTTTTTCTACGAACAGGCAGTTGTCACCGATGGCGTATATTCCCGGTTCGCTGGTTTCCATGTACTCGTTGACTTCGATACGGCCGCGACTTCCCGTTTTAAGCCCAATATTTGCCACAAAACTGTTGGCCTGCACGCCGCCGGTCCAGATGAGGGTATGGGTTTTGATGACTTCCCCGGATTTTAAAGTGAAGGAATCGGCAGCCACATTGGTAATTGGGGAATTGGTAAGTATGCGGACACCTTTTTTCTTAAGATAATTTGAAGCTTTTTCAATAAGGCTGTCGGACAGGTTTGGAAGGATTTTAGGTAGAGCTTCCACCACCATCAAAGAGACTTCATGGCGCTTTATATTGTGTTCAATGCACAGGTCTTCCACCCATTCAACCAGCTCACCTATCATCTCGATGCCCGTAAATCCCCCGCCGCCCACCACGAAGGTTAAGTATTCGCGCCTTTTTGTCTCATCGGTTTCGGCGCTGGCGGCCTTAAACATTTTTATTATGTGTTCCCTGATTCTCAGAGCATCTTCATGAGACCACAATGTGAATGCGTTCTCTTTCATTCCTGGGATGCCGAAAAAGGCCGGTTCACTGCCGCAAGCAAGTATTAGATAATCAAACGAGTACTCGCCTTTTCTGCCGTAAAGCTTCCGATTCTTTATATCGGCCCTGTGAATTTCATCCACAATGAGCTTTATTCTAGTCTGGTCAAGGGCGGTTTCGAGAGAATAAAGCACACCCTCGGGCGGGATACGATTCCCTGCTATTTCATGCAGTTCCGTAAGGTATACCTGATTGCTTGTTTTGTTTATTAGCATTATTTCAACGTTTTTGTTCCGCCTTAAAAATTTATCCAGGGCCTGTGCCGCTGTGAGACCTCCAAATCCACCTCCCAGCACTACTATTTTCTTTTTTTCTTCCATAGGTTTCCTCCTCCTAAAAATTATAATTTGTTGGAACCATCACAAGCTCAAACAAATTTCTATTAATTTTTAATATGATTGATTGATTATAGTATATACCTTTTAACGTTGCATTGTAAAGACGATAAAAACAACATGTTCATTTTTTCATACAGTTTGAGCCGGTATGAATTTTAATTTTATTATATTATATTCGATGCCGGAATTATATTTCCTTCCTTTAAAATCGTATAAAAAACCTCAAATTTTAATATATCCTGCTGAAGTCATAATGTAAATGATTTAAATCACTTTGTGTTTAATAAATATTACAACAAAATGTTTGCCCGGCAGGACTTTTGAAATGCTTGAAGAATAAATAAAAATCGTGATATTTTTTTTAAGGGATTTTCCTGATATAATAAAAAAGAAATAAAATAATAAAATAAAAGGAGGCATGGCGAAAAAGCCGTTTTATTGATGAAAAGATTAATTGCAGCGTTTCTGATAGCGGTTGTTGCAGTGATGACGCTTACATCTTGCAGTAGGGGGACGCCCGAAAAACCCCTGACCAAAACCAACTTTTTGCTTGACACGATGATCCAGATTACAGCTTACGGGCCGGAAGCTCAAAGAGCGATTGACGAAGCCTTTGACAGGATTAACGATATTCAAAAAAAGATGACGGTCAATGGCCAGGATAGCGAGGTGATAGAAATAAATAAAAAGGCCGGAATAGGTTTCCAGAAAGTCAGCCCCGATACCTTTTATGTCATAAAAAAGGGACTTTATTACTCCGAAGAATCTCATGGAAGGTTCGACATAACCATAGGCCCCCTTGTAAAGCTGTGGGGTATAGGTACCGACAGGGCCCGGGTGCCGTCTCAAAATGAAATAAAAGAAGCTTTGAAGCTCGTAAATTATAAAGATGTGGTTTTGAAAGAATCCGAAAACAGTGTCATGCTTAAAAGACCCCATATGGCCATAGACCTTGGAGCCATTGCCAAAGGATATGCCGCCGACGAAGTGGTAAGAATTTTAAAGGAAAACGGCATAAAAAGCGCCGCAGCCGACCTGGGGGGGAATATTTATGTTGTGGGGAAAAAACCCAACGGGCTGCCATGGAAGATAGGTATACAGGACCCCTTCGAGCCCAGGGGCAATACCTTTGCCACTGTGGAAGTAGCCGATAAAACCCTGGTTACATCGGGGGTATATGAGCGATTTTTTGAGAAAAATGGAAAGAGATATCACCACATACTGGATACCTCCACCGGGTATCCTGTCGAAAACGGTCTCGTAAGCGTGACTATTATATCGGATAGTTCCATTGACGCCGACGGCCTGTCTACCACGGTCTTTGCGCTGGGATTGAAAGAGGGAATGAGCTTTGTAGAAAGAACACCGAACATAGAAGCTGTCTTTGTTACCGGCGATCGAAGGGTTTATACAAGCTCGGGCATAAACCGCTACAATTTTAAGATCACGAATTCCCAGTATAAATGGAGCAAGCTCAATTAAAAGGCATATTGTTAAAAAATTAACAATCACAAAAATATAGAATAACTTTGTGACTATTTTCTCTTGTTCTATTGTAAAAAGACGGCGATTATGCTAATATTAAATAGAGGAGTGGTAAGATCACATGTTTAAAAAATTCAAGATACCCGATGCCACCATCGGCAGATTGTCCTTGTATTCGCGGTATTTGAAAGAAGCCGATGAGAAGGGGATTAACACTGTTTCTTCTCAGCATATAGCCAAGGCTACCGGTGTCACTCCCGCTCAGGTTCGAAAGGACCTGGCCTATTTTGGGGAATTTGGAACCCGGGGAGTTGGATACAATTCCAGGGAGTTGTATAATTATATAATGAAAATTTTGGGTCTGGACAAGAGGTGGCCGGTAGCCATAATCGGTGCAGGAAATCTTGGGAGAGCTCTTTCGCAGTATAAAGGTTTTGCCGAACGGGGATTTGATATTGCGTGCATTTTTGATACTGATCCGAACAAGGTTGGCAGGAAACTTGCGGGAATCGAGATATATCATATGGATTCCCTGGAGGAAAAGGCCAAAGCCCATAACATTAAACTGGCGATTATAGCCGTTCCAGCCACGGTAGCTCAGGATGTGGCTGATCAACTTATAAAAGCAGGCATAAAAGGTATAATAAATTTTGCTCCTGTGAACATAAGCGTTAAGGAAAATATCATGCTGAGAAGGGTGGATCTTGCCGCTCAGTTGGAGTACCTGACGTATTATCTGGAGGATGCTCGATGAAACTATCCCGTATAAAGGAGTTGCTCCAGGCGGAAGTACTTTGGGGAAAGGAGTACCTTGACAAAGAAGTGGAGAATGCCTGCGGTGCCGACCTGATGAGCGATATTCTGGCCGATACCAAGACAAATGCCGTACTGCTCACCGGCCTTACTCACCGGCAGATTATCCAGACGGCCGGTATGTCGGATTTTGCAGCAATAGTTTTCGTACGGGGGAAGGTCCCGCCAAAAGATGTTATTGACCTTGCCAGGGAACAGAAATTGCCGCTGTTGCGCACGGTTTATCCTCTTTACGAAACCTGTGGAATCCTTTATCAAGCGGGATTGAGAGGCGGAGCGTTAAAGCAGCCGGGCAAAGCCGAAGCCGTTCCCAGGGAGCAGGAATCCCTTCAGGCCATGAAATTGTCGTATGACATCAGGGGCAATGACTTCAACAACGCGGGTAAGGCCACCGAACAGGCAAAAAAAATATTAAAGCAGATAGGCATTGATCCGTCGGCTATGAGAAGGGTAGCCATAGCGGCTTACGAAGCAGAAATGAACATCGTAATTCACGCCTATCAGGGCAAATTGATGTTTAACATCACCCCCAGGTACATTGAGGTGATAGCCGACGACTCGGGTCCGGGAATACCCGATATAGAAAAGGCCATGCAGGAAGGTTATTCAACCGCGCCTGACCGCATCAGGGAGTTGGGATTTGGAGCGGGCATGGGTCTTCCCAATATGAAGAAATTTTCCGATATTTTTGAAATAAATTCTATTGTCGGAAAAGGGACAAGAGTAAGAATGATTATCAACTTATAATATCGAAAGATGGTGAAATTCCTTGTGGCAGTATTACCATTCGGTTACTCTGGATATAGAGAAGTGTAAGGGATGCACCAACTGTATAAAAGGGTGCCCCACTGAAGCCATAAGGGTAAGAAACGGAAAAGCTCATATCCTGGAAAATAAATGCATTGATTGCGGTGAGTGCATAAAGATATGCCCCAACAATGCAAAGTATGCTGCCGCTGAGGGGTTTGAAAAGTTAAAGGAATTCAAGTTCAAAGTGGCGCTGCCTGCCCCCAGCTTTTACGGCCAGTTTAAGGAAGGCGTTTCCAGAGAGAGTATACTGAGTGCACTCAAAAAGGTGGGCTTTGACGAGGTATATGAGGTTGCTCTTGCCGCGGAAGAAGTTTCGATTGCCATAAAAAAGTATATAAAAGAGCATAAAGAAATAAGGCCGCTCATTTCATCGTCTTGTCCGGCGGTACTGAGGCTCATCCAGGTGAGATTTCCCGAGCTTATCAAGAATATTATTCCGGTAAAAGCCCCTATGGAAATCGCTGCAAAGAGAGCAAAAAGTGAAATTTGTGCAGCCCTGGGTTTTAAACCGGAAGAAGTAGGGGCTTTTTTTATAAGCCCTTGCCCTGCAAAGGTTACGTCGATAAAGCAACCTATCGGTACCGCAAAATCGTATGTTGATGGTGTTTTTTCGATGGCTGGAATCTATGGTGCGGTAATAAAAGAACTTGGCGAAGACGATTTTAAGTCCATGTTTGAAAAATCTTCAGGGATCGGCGTCGGATGGGGCAGGGCTGGCGGCGAAAGTCTGGCCATAGGCGGCGAAAACCATCTATCAGTGGACGGTATTCACAATTGCATAGAAGTGCTGGAAGAAGTGGAAATGGATAAGCTAAAGGATATTGACTATATAGAATGCCAGGCGTGCATTGGAGGATGTATAGGCGGGGCGCTGACGGTGGAAAACCGCTTTGTAGCCCGGGTTAAGATGAGGAGGCTGTCCGAGAAGCTGAATTGTGAAAGTAATATCAAGTATGAAGAAGTGAAAAAAAGGATTGAAAAAGGTTTTTACAGTTTTGAAGAAGTAATCCATCCAAAATCTTCTCTTAAACTGGATGATGATGTAGCCAGAGCCATACAAAAGATGGAACTTTTAGAGAAAACGGTCAAAGGCCTCCCAGGTCTTGACTGCGGGAGCTGCGGTTCTCCAAACTGTCGGGCACTGGCTGAAGATATAGTAAAAGGCGAAGCTAATGAGACAGACTGCGTATTTAAATTGAGAGATAAAGTAAAGCAGCTGGCTGCCGAGATGCTGAACTTATCGCAGAAATTGCCTCCTACCATGGAGGAAAAATGAGGGAGGTGATGCGGATTGACCCTCAGTGATTTGCAAAGTCATCTCAAACTGGAGCTGGTAACTAAAGGGACAAATACTGACAGGAGAGTCGAAGGCGGTTACGCTTCAGACCTTTTGAGCTGGGTCATGGCGCACGCCAAAGAAAATCAGGTATGGATAACCATTCAAAGCCATCAGAATATAGTGGCGGTTGCTTCCCTGCTTGGTCTTGCGGGCATTATTGTGGCCGAGGGAGTGGAAGTGGATGAAAATACCGTGAAGAAAGCTGAAGAGGAAAATATACCCATCCTCACCAGCAAGATGCCCGTATACCAAATTTGCGGTATACTGTATAATTTGCTCACGGGGAGCAGAGAAAGATGTTAAAGGAGTACCCGGCGGACCTGCATATACACACGTGCCTTTCTCCTTGCGCCCATGAAGAGATGAACCCGGTAAATATACTAAATATGGCAAGACTCATGGGCACCAGGATAGTGGGCATTTGCGACCATAATTCCGCAAGAAACATTAAAGCCGTGCAGGATGCGTCAAAAGGGTTTGATATATTCATACTTTCCGGCATGGAAGTGGAAAGCGTGGAAGAAGTTCACCTTTTGTGTTTTTTTGAGGATTTAAACTCTATTTTGGAATGGCAGAATTTCGTTTACGACCACATGCCCCCCAGGAAGAACAATCCCGAAATTTTTGGGAATCAGCAGATAGTCGACGAGGCGGGAAATGTGGTGGCGGAAGAAGAGCGGATGCTCCTGACGTCGACGACTCTGACGGTGGAGGAAATATCCCAAAAGGTGTGGGAGATGGAAGGGCTGCTAATTCCGGCTCATATCGATAAAAGGTCTTTCAGCTTATGGGGGCAGCTGGGATTCATTCCTGAAGGATTAAGGCTTAGTGCGGTGGAGTTTTCAAGAAATATTTCAGAATCTGAAGTCAGAAGAAAATTTGGTTTTTTAGATAGATATACATTAATTACATCATCCGATGCCCATCGCCTGGAGGAAATGGTTTTTCAGAAAACCTTTTTCCGCCTGGAAGAATTGAATTTTACAGAAATAAGATGGGCTCTTGAAGGCAAAGAAGGGAGGCAAGTGGTAATAAGGGAATAGAAATATGGAGTAGCAATATTGTGATATTAGTGAAAATGAAAACTTTTACATTAGAAGGAGAGGATGAAAATGGAAGCTGCTGTAAAGGCTAATGCCGAATTCGAAGAAAAATTGAATCAAGTGGATGAAATGCTGAAAAAGTACCGGGGGCAAAGGAGCGCGTTGCTCCAGGCTTTACAGGAAGCCCAGGGGATAATGGGATACCTGCCGCTGGAAGTCCAAAAGAAGGTGGCCGAAGCCCTAAATGTAACCCTTAGTGAAGTCTACAGTACAATCACTTTCTATTCGTTCTTCAACCTCAAACCCCGGGGCAAGTATCAAATAAGGGTCTGTCTGGGTACCGCCTGCTATGTAAAAGGCGCCAGCAAGGTTCTGGAAAGGCTGGAAAAAGAACTTGGCGTCAAAGTGGGAGATACAACCAATGATTTAAAATTTTCCCTGGATGCCTGCCGCTGTGTCGGCGCCTGCGGCCTTGCTCCGACCATCATCATTAACGACGACGTTTATGGCAGGCTGACCCCGGACAAGGTGCCCGAGATCCTTAAAAAATACGAATGATCATGAAAGAACTTTCCTTGCACGTTCTCGACATTGTCCAAAACTCCATAAGTGCCGGAGCATCCCTGGTGGAAATAAACATTTCGGAAGATAGGGAAAAGGACATGCTGACCATTGAGATAAAAGACAACGGCAGGGGAATGGACGAACAAACGTTAAAAAAAGTACAGGACCCGTTTTTTACTACCAGGACCACCAGGAGGGTCGGCTTGGGTATACCGCTGTTTTCACAGGCCGCAAAGATGTGCGGCGGCGATTTTTCAATATCTTCCAGGCCGGGTGAGGGAACTATCGTTAAAGCCGGCTTTGTGTGGAGCCATATAGACAGGGCGCCGCTGGGCAGCATGGCGGATACTGTTGTCTCTCTGGTGGCGGCAAATCCTGAAGTGGATTTTGTATACCGGCACCGGATCGGCGAGAATGAATTTGTTTTCGACACCCGGGAAGTAAAAGAGACGCTTCAGGATGTACCGGTAAACCACCCGGCGGTTTTGGACTGGATAAAAAGGTATGTGGAAGAAAGTTTAAAAGAAATCAATGGAGGTGTTTAAAATGGCGGTTATAAAATCTATAGAGGAACTGGAGAAAATCCGCGAACAGGCCAAAGACCTGATTAATTTGAGAAAGGACAACGAAACCAAAACCCGCGTGGTAGTGGGTATGGGAACCTGCGGCATAGCCGCTGGAGCTCGACAGACCATGCTTGCCATTCTGGACGAATTGAAAAAGAGAAACATAGATAATGTTATAGTTACTGAAACGGGCTGTATAGGCCTTTGCAAATACGAACCTCTGGTGGATATCATAAAACCAAACCAGCCAAAAGTCACATATGTGAATATAGATGCGGAAAAGGCCAGGCAAATTGTCGTAAAACACATTATAAACAACCAGATCATCGACGACTGGGTAATACCAAATATTTAACAAAAAAACCTGGGAAGAGCTTAAGGAGGGGTTTGAAATGGAAATTTATAGAGCTCATGTGCTGGTCTGCAAAGGTACCGGATGTACGGCTTCCGGCAGTGAGCAGGTAATGGAAGCGTTTCAAAAGGAGATTGAGAAACGGGGTCTTTCCAAAGAAGTTCGCGTCGTTCAAACGGGGTGTTTGGGCCTTTGCGAGCTGGGTCCCAATGTGCTTATTTACCCTGAAGGCAGCTACTATTGCCGGGTAAAAGCTGAAGATATACCGGAAATAGTAGAAGAACATTTAATAAAGGGGAGAATTGTAGAGAGGCTTTTATATAAGGAGCACCTTACGGAGGAACGCCAGAGGGCGCTTACGGACATCAACTTCTACAAAAAGCAAAAACGCATCGCTTTGAGAAACTGCGGCCTTATTAACCCCGAAGTCATAGAGGAATATATCGCCAACGATGGGTACAGGGCTCTGGCTAAAGTGCTCACTCAGATGACCCCGCAGGAAGTTATCGATGAAGTAAAAAAATCGGGTTTAAGGGGCCGCGGCGGCGGTGGATTTCCCACTGGCAACAAGTGGCAGTTTGCAGCCAATGCCAAAGGCGACATAAAGTACGTGGTATGCAATGCCGACGAAGGTGATCCGGGCGCTTTCATGGACAGAAGCGTACTGGAAGGGGATCCTCATTCGGTATTGGAAGCTATGGCCATCGCAGGATACGCCATTGGAGCGCAGGAAGGTTATATTTATGTAAGAGCGGAATACCCAATAGCCGTTAAGAGACTGGAAATTGCCATAAATCAGGCGAGGGAGAGGGGCCTGCTGGGAAAGAATATACTGGGCACCGGGTTTAACTTTGATATTTTCTTGAGGCTCGGTTCCGGAGCCTTCGTATGCGGCGAAGAGACTGCCCTTCTGGCATCGATAGAAGGGCGAAGGGGAGAGCCCAGGCCAAGGCCGCCGTTCCCTGCCAACGAAGGGTTGTGGGGTAAGCCGACGATTATTAATAACGTAGAAACATATGCCAATATACCACCGATCATTTTAAACGGCGCGGATTGGTTTGCCAGCATCGGGACCGAAAGGAGTAAGGGCACAAAGGTCTTTGCCATAGGCGGAAAAATAAACAATACCGGCCTTGTGGAAATACCCATGGGCACTACCCTGAGAGAGGTTATATATGAAATAGGCGGCGGCATACCCAACGGCAAGAAGTTCAAAGCGGTCCAGACCGGCGGTCCGTCAGGTGGATGCATACCTGCATCGTTGCTCGATATGCCGATAGAATATGACACATTGACACAGGCGGGTTCGATGATGGGGTCCGGCGGTATGATAGTCATGGACGAAGATAACTGCATGGTTGATATAGCCAAGTTCTTCCTGACATTTACCCAGGATGAGTCATGCGGCAAATGCCCGCCATGCCGGATCGGCACCAAGAGAATGCTCGAAATTCTGGAGAGGATTACCAACGGGGAAGGTAAAGAAGGGGATATAGAATTATTAGAAAGTCTGGCCAGGAATATAAAAGCATCAGCTTTATGCGGCCTTGGGCAGACGGCTCCCAACCCTGTTCTGTCTACCATTCGCTATTTCAGAGACGAATATGAGGCGCACATAAAAGAGAAGAAGTGCCCGGCCGGAGCATGCAAAGCGCTCATCCATTACGAAGTGGTGGCTGAAAAGTGCAGGGGATGCGGACTTTGTGCGAAGGTGTGTCCCACCGGAGCCATTTCCGGAGAAAGAAAACAGCCCCATATTATAGATCAGGAAAAATGCATCAAGTGCAACAGCTGCTTTGACCGCTGCCCGTTTGGCGCCATAATAAAAGCTTAGTTTAATGGAAGGGAGAGGTGAAACCATGGATATGGTAACATTAACAATAGACGGACAAAAAGTGGAGGCTCCTAAAGGTTCCACAGTGCTGGAAGCGGCACGCAAAGCCGGAATTAAAATTCCCACCCTTTGCTTTTTAAAAGGGGTAAATGAAATCGGAGCTTGCCGCATGTGCGTGGTGGAGGTAAAAGGCGCCAGAGCCCTCCAGGCATCATGTGTCCTGACGGTTTCAGAGGGCATGGAAGTCTATACCAACTCGCCGGCCGTGAGAGAATCGAGGAAGATTACCTTAGAACTGTTGCTGTCGGATCACAACCTTGAGTGCCCGACATGTGTTAGAAACCTCAATTGTGAATTGCAGAAGCTTTCCGAAGAACTGGGTATCAAGTCGATAAGATTTCAGGGAGAAAAGCATGCGCCCCGGTATGATGATTTTTCACCGTCTATCGTGCGAGATGCATCCAAATGCATCCTCTGCCGGAGGTGCGTGAGCGTCTGTCACAAGGTACAGGGTGTTGGCGTAATTTCTCCAAATCACCGTGGATTCAATACCGTTGTAGCTCCGGTGTTTGACATGAGCCTGGCGGAAGTGGCCTGCGTTAACTGCGGTCAGTGCATACTGGCATGCCCGGTTGGCGCCCTGAAAGAAAAAGACGACACAGATAAAGTATGGCAGGCCCTGGCGGACCCCGACAAGCATGTGATTGTTCAGACGGCTCCCGCCGTAAGGGTTTCGCTGGGTGAAGAATTCGGCGAGGGCCGTGGGGCAATAGTTACCAAGAAATTGCCCGCCGCCTTAAGACGGCTCGGTTTTGACAGGGTCTTTGATACCGACTTTGCGGCAGATTTAACCATAATGGAAGAAGGCAGTGAATTCCTTGAAAGATTGCAAAACGGCGGGAAACTTCCGCTCATAACATCCTGCAGCCCTGGATGGATTAAATTCTGCGAACATTATTACCCCGAATTCCTTGATAATCTGTCGACCTGCAAGTCACCCCAGCAAATGTTCGGAGCCATTGCCAAGACCTATTATGCCGAGAAAATGGGCATAGATCCGTCAAAAATATTTGTGGTTTCTATAATGCCGTGTACAGCCAAGAAATTCGAAGCCCAGCGGCCCGAAATGAATTCCAGCGGCTACCAGGATGTGGACGTGGCTTTAACAACGAGGGAGCTTTCGAGGATGCTTAAAGAAGCGGGGATTGATCTGAACAAACTTCCCGATGAAGAGTTCGACGAGCCCCTGGGTATTTCCACCGGAGCGGGCGCCATATTCGGTGCTACCGGCGGCGTTATGGAAGCGGCTCTCAGGACCGTCTACGAACTGGTTACAAAGAAAGAATTAAAGAGGATTGATTTTACAGAAGTCCGTGGCGTTGAGGGCGTGAAAGAAGCAACCGTAGATATAGATGGAATCCAGGTCAATGTGGCAGTAGCCCACGGCCTTGCCAATGCCCGCAAGGTTCTTGATCGTGTAAAAAATGGTGAAGCAAACTATCACTTTATTGAAATCATGTGCTGCCCCGGCGGTTGCGTGGGCGGCGGCGGGCAGCCCATACTGAGCGCGGATGAGCGGTGGGATGTGGATTACCGTGAAGTGCGCGGCAACGCCATATATGAAGTGGACCGCCAGATGCCGCTGAGAAAATCCCATGAAAATCCGGCGATTCAGACGCTGTACAAGGAGTTCCTGGGCAAGCCTTTAAGCGAAAAATCCCATCACCTTCTTCATACCCATTACACCAAGAGACCGCTCTATCCGGAAGCTTAATAATTCGAAAAGCAAAAAGGCTCTTCCATATGAAGGGCCTTTTTTATGTTTAAAATAAAGTCTTGCAATATATGGCAGTAATTTGGAAAGCAAAATCTTGACATAGCAAATTTTAACTTTTTTATGGAACCGCAACATTTTTTATTGTATAATCATATTGTAATTAAATAGCCGGTATAGTGTATACTAAATACTTTGTGAAAAGAAGTTTTAGCGTGAAGTTATGAAATTAAAGAGGTTTTTTAAGAAAAATGTCGAACTATTATTAGGTTTTAGTTTGGAGGGAGAGGTGAAACGATGCTAAAAACCTTTAGAGGAGGTATACATCCTCCTTACAATAAAGAATTTACAAAACACAAGCCGGTGGAAAAGGCAAACCTGCCTCAAAAGGTTATAATACCCATGAGCCAGCACGTTGGGGCTCCGTGCGAGCCCATAGTAAAAGTTGGGGACCAAGTAAAAAAAGGCCAGAAAATAGGTGAGGCAAAAGCTTTTGTATCGGCTCCCATCCATGCCAGCATCTCGGGAAAGGTGGTGGCCGTAGAACCAAGACCCCATCCGGGCGGGGGATTGGTGATGTCGGTGGTTATAGAATCCGACGGTAAAGATGAATTTTACGAGGGCGTAAAGCCGCCGAAACCGCTGGAGGAGATGACACCCGATGAGATAAAGAACCTCATACGGGAAGCCGGCATAGTAGGCATGGGAGGGGCCGGATTCCCCACCCAGGTAAAATTGTCGCCGCCGCCCGGAAAGACCATCGATACAATTATCGTAAATGGCGCCGAATGCGAGCCATACCTTACGGCTGATCATCGCCTGATGGTGGAAAGACCCGAAGATGTGATTCTTGGCCTTCAGGCCATCATGAAGGCCACGGGGGTAAAAAATGGCTTTATCGCTATCGAAGAAAACAAGCCCGATGCCGTTGAAGCCATAAGGCAAGCCATAGAGGGCAGAGAAGGCATTGAAGTTGTGGTCCTGGCTACTAAGTACCCCCAGGGCGGTGAAAAACAGCTGATAAATGCCGTTACGGGAAGAGAGGTACCTTCGGGAGGCCTCCCGATGGATGTCCATGTGATTGTGGATAATGCCGGCACATGTGCAGCCATTGCCGACGCCATAAAAACCGGGATGCCCCTCATTGAGAGAATTGCCACCATCACCGGCTCGGGAGTAAAAGAGCCTAAGAATCTTTTGATACGGGTCGGCACGCCCTTTGGCGAAATAATAGAACAATGCGGGGGTTTTAAAGGAGAACCAGGCAAAGTAATCATGGGAGGGCCGATGATGGGCCTTGCTCAGTCGGCGCTTGATGTTCCAGCCGTTAAAGGGACTTCGGGCATTCTGGTGCTGGAGAAAACGGATGTTAAACTAGCCGAGAGGTCTGCCTGCATCCGATGCGCCCGGTGCGTCGATGCGTGCCCGATTCATTTGCTTCCCACCAATCTGGCAAAGTTTGCCGAGCGGGGTATGTGGATTGAGGCGGAAGAATACCATGCGCTTGATTGTATTGAGTGCGGTTGCTGTGCATATGTGTGCCCTGCTCACATACCGTTGACACAGCTGATAAGGCTTGCCAAAAATCACATTATCGCATCGAAAAAGAAATAATTGTTTGAATAATGTGGACCATGGTGTAAATATAGTATATAAAGTCAAAATTGGATTTACCTGTATATTGCAACGACGGGAGGGAGTTACCTATGGAAGAGCTCAGATTTGTTACCACGTCTTCTCCTCATATACATTCGGGAGAAAGCGTTCAGAGGATAATGTTCAGCGTGGCCGGAGCATTGCTGCTGCCGACCATTGGAGGGATATACTTTTTTGGTTTAAGAGCGTTAAGTCTCATTATAACCACCACTCTGGCGGCGGTGTTGACCGAAGCCGTATTTCAGAAAATAAGGAACAGACCCATTACCGTATGGGATGGCAGCGCAGTCGTGACGGGGTTGCTATTAGCCCTGAACCTGCCGCCCGGTCTGCCCCTCTGGATGGCTGTGGTGGGTGCGGTAGTCGCCATTGCCCTCGGGAAGCAAATTTACGGAGGATTGGGGACAAATCCCTTTAATCCTGCTCTCATAGGCAGGGTGTTCCTAATGGTTACTTTCCCGGTTCAGATGACCACATGGATAAATCCTGTAGACGGAACAACGGGTGCAACTCCGCTTCAGCTCATGAAAATGCAGGGGATATCCACCGACTATGCGAAACTTTTTCTGGGAAATGTTGGAGGTTCTCTGGGAGAAACTTCGGCGCTGCTGATAATACTAGGCGGATTATATCTATTGTATAAAGGTTACATCGACTGGAGGATACCGGTAAGCTATCTGGGAACAGTGGCGGTGCTTTCGATGATTTTAGGCAGGGACCCGATTTTTCAACTGTTGTCGGGCGGCCTGATGCTCGGAGCTTTCTTTATGGCAACCGATATGGTTACCACTCCTCTAAGCCGCCTCGGGAAGATAATTTTTGGCATAGGGGCAGGATTTTTCGTGGTGCTCATTAGATTTTACGGTGGTTATCCCGAAGGTGTCTCGTTTTCAATACTTTTAATGAACGCCTTTACGCCAATCATAAACAGATATACTGTGCCGAGGATCTACGGGGAGGTGAAGGCAAGATGAATCAGTATACGCGGATGATAGTGGTTCTTCTGGTTTTATCGGTCCTTTCGGGAGCGATATTAGCCTTTTCTTATGAGATTACAAACCCCAAAATTCAGGAGCAGGCGCAAAAGAATCTGCAGAAGGCAATTATGAGCGTTATTCCCGGATGTACTAAATATGAAGAGGTAGAAAAAGGCGGGATGACCTTTTATATTGGCCTTGATGATCAGGGCAATAAAAAGGGAATCGCTTTTAAAGCCAGCGGGACGGGCTTCGGCGGCCCCATAGAGATGATGGTGGGATATGATCCTAAGGAGGGCAAACTGACGGGTTTGGAAATACTTTCCATGCAGGAGACGCCCGGTCTTGGTGCCAGGATTACGGAACCGGCGTTCAAAGAACAGTTCAAGGGTAAATCGGTGAAAGACCAGTTCAAAGCAAAAGAAGATGTCAAGGTCATAACCGGCGCGACAATATCTCCAACAGCTGTGGCAAACGGCATTAAGTCCGCTCTCGACAAGGTTGTAAAGATTTACCCGGTGGGAGGCGATTATTGATGTTTCAGTTGATAAAGGATTTTTTCAACGGCCTGTGGAACGAAAATCCGACATTTCGAATGATAATTGGGATGTGCCCCACTCTGGCTGTCACCACCGCCGCAAACAACGGTGTAGCTATGGGCCTGGCGACGACTTTTGTTCTGCTTTTCTCCAGTGCGTTGATATCTCTTTTGAGAAATTTTATCCCCACCAAAGTTAGAATACCGTGCTACATCATCGTAATAGCCACTTTTGTTACCGTAGTGGACCTTTTTATGGCGGGGTATTTCCCGGCAATGTACAAAATTTTGGGTCTTTACATCCCGCTGATCGTAGTAAATTGTATAATTATGGCAAGAGCTGAGGCCTTTGCATCGAAGGTGAGTTTGGGAAGGTCTGTCGCCGACGCCCTGGGAATGGGTTTGGGATTCACCTGGGCCATTACTTTAATCGGAGCGGTCAGGGAACTGATGGGGTCGGGTACCGTTTTTGGCTATCATTTGCTGGGCGCAAATTCCACCCACTGGGTGATAATGCTTTTGCCACCCGGCGCTTTCTTGACAATGGGTATTTTGCTGGGTATAATGAATACCATTACCCGCAAAACCGTCAAGGATACTCATTGCTGCCATTAAAAAGGGGGGAGGAGAATGTTGAAAGAGCTGTTTTTTATCATTGCGGGGTCGGTGCTTGTTAACAATTTCGTCTTATCGAGGTTTTTGGGAGAATGCCCTTTTCTGGGGGTTTCCAAAAAGTTTGAAACAGCCGTGAGTATGGGTATTGCCACTACTTTTGTTTTGACGATGACCTCGGTGGCTACTTATTTTATTCAGTTTTACATCCTGGAACCCTTCGGCCTGTCAAGATTTTTGCAGATTGTGTCGTTTATTCTCGTCATAGCATCTTTAGTCCAGTTGGTGGAAATGGTTATATTAAAAACCAGCCCGGCCTTATATAAAGCCCTGGGGATTTTCCTTCCCCTGATAACCACCAACTGCGCCGTGCTCGGCCTTGCGCTTTTAATTGCCGTAAAGAGGTATAACCTGCTTCAGAGTATTGCCTTTGGCCTGGGCGCCGGGCTCGGTTTCACTCTTGCCATGGCTTTGATGGCAGGCATACGAGAAGATATGGAATTTGGAGATATACCCGAGGCACTTCAGGGCCCTGCAATCGTTTTGATTACGGCGGGGCTGCTGTCGCTTGCCTTTTTAGGATTTTCCGGGTTAATTCCCATGTAATAATCGCTATGTCCGGGAGGTGAAAAAATGTCGAATGTAGTACTGATATCAATATTAAGCATGGGCGGTTTAAGCCTCTTATTGGGAGGAGGTCTCGCTTTTGCATCAAAAAAGTTTGCGGTAGAGACCGATCCACGGGTAGATGCGGTGCTCGAAGCATTGCCGGGCGCCAATTGCGGCGCCTGCGGTTTTCCCGGCTGTTCTGGCCTTGCGGAGGCTATAGTGGCCGGAAATGCCCCGGTCAATGCTTGTATTGTTGGCGGTCCTGCTGTAGCCAAAAAGATTGGAGAAATTATGGGAGTTTCCGACACGGGGGAGGCCGGAGAAAGAAAACTGGCACGGCTGCTCTGCCAGGGAGGTAAAGTCGAGGCCAGGCTAAAGGCGGATTATCACGGTGTGAAGTCCTGCAGAGCCGCGTCCATGGTAAACGGCGGACCCAAGGGATGCCCCTTTGCATGCATTGGATTCGGCGACTGCGCGAAGGTATGTCCCGTTGGTGCCATTACCATGGGTGAGAACGGACTGCCGGTGATCGACGAAGAAAAGTGCACCGGCTGCGGCCTTTGTGTAAAGGAGTGCCCCAAATTTGTAATTGCCATTACATCGGAGAAAAATGAAGTTCACGTGCGCTGCAGGGCTACCCTGAAGGGCAAGGACACCCGGGCTGTGTGCAGCGTGGGGTGTATAGCGTGTAAGCAATGTGAGAAGGTATGCCCCTTTGATGCCATTCACGTGATAAACAATGTGGCGGTAATCGATTATGATAAGTGCAGAAACTGTATGCTCTGTGTGGAAAAATGCCCTACAAAAGCTATTACTTCAGCCTTCACCGAACGCAGGAAAGCAGTAATCGGCGAAAAATGCATAGGCTGCACCATCTGCGCTAAAAACTGTCCCGTAAAAGCCATTTCCGGCGAAGTGAAGAAAATGCATGTGGTAAACCAGGAGATCTGCATAGGGTGCGGCATATGTGCGGAAAAGTGTCCTAAAGATGCAATAACTATGGTTCGAAACGGTCGGGAAAGAGATAATCAGTGTACCGCCTGCAATGCTGCAAAATAGAAAATGTCGTTTCGGGTGGGAAATCGATAAAAGTCGGTTTCCCACTCTTTTTATTAAGTATGTGAGCGTCAGGTGAATACTTTTTTATCGAATCAGGAACTCCCTAAGCGCGCCTCATGCCTGTACCATAAAAACTATTATACTGAGATCTATGGATGCGGTTTTTTTACGGCTGGAGCGGGGGCTGCTGCGTATAAAAAAAGGCCGGCTGTAGACCGGCTTGGAAAATAAAAAGGGGGATCTTTGCATGATTTGGTGCAAGCTTTAAAAAAGGATTTACACTATTTCACAATAATGTAGTAAACTCCTATAATTGCTAAAGCGCCAATTATCCAGTAAATCAGAGAACTTACGTTTTTGGATTTTGCACTGTGATTGTGTCCAGAGGCATTGGAAGCCCTGTTAATAGATTTCTTGTCGTCACTCGTGTGCTGGTGATTATGTTGCGAATTATTATGATACATGGGGCCGCAGCATCCCATTCAAGTCACCCCTTTCGGATAGTACCTATACCCCCTAAAGGTATAATATCATATTAAAGATATTTTTGCAAGTGCCGGATGTTTTTCTGCACACCTTTTTGCTGTAATTTGTTGCAGATTGTCAGACTTAAAATTATCAGCGAGAATCAGGCGTATATATTTGTCTTGGCATTCACATTATGTTTCATGGGGTGCCGATAATTAATTTTACAATTTTTCCGTACACATCTTCAACTTTTTCCAGCTTGATACCCGCCGACTCTACATTTTTGACCGTGCGGCGGTTGATATTGGAACCAATCAGGTGGAGGGATATGGGGTTTAATAAATCCATTAGCCGTCCGAGGACGGGATTGTCGCTCCGGACATGCTCCAGCAGTATAATTTTTCCGCCGGGCTTGCAGACCCGCTTTACCTCTCTGAGGCCTTTGACCGGATCGGGAACGGAGCAAAATACGCAGGTCGCAACCACCGTATCAAAAGTGTTATCCGGAAATTGCAGGGCCTGTACATCCATTTCCATGAGATTTACCGGTACGCTTGCCAGATGAAGTTTTTTTCTGGCCCTGGCGAGCATGCCGGGGCTGAAGTCGATGGCGGTTACATCACACCCCTCCGGGTAATAAGGGAAATTTTTTCCGGTGCCCACCCCGATTTCCAGAACCTTCCCGGAAGCATGGGCAATGGCCGTCTTTCTCAGCTTTGCAGGAATCATGCGGTCTATCAGATCATAAAATAACGCGGTGCGGTTATATCTTTTCTTAATTATATCTGTCTGTTTTGCCGAACATACTCCATCATTCACTGCGCTTCACCTTTTCCTCTATTTATTCTGCCCTGCGGTATTGATTTTTCTTACCGCTTTTATTTATTATATCAACTTCTTAAAAATTTTACCATGAAGGGATTCAAAGCATAATACAATCATGTTCCATCCGCTGATAAGTTGTGATTTTTTTGTGAAATCTGCAGGAATAAAGTTGACTAAAAACATAAGAATAATATACAATAAATATATACCCCCATTGGGTATATGTTTAAACCATCTCGAATAAAATTTTCTGGACAATCTAATTTTTAAGGAGGAGCGTTTTATGAATAAAAAAAATCATGGTTTATGGCATGGAATTTTAATGCTGCTTTGCTGCCTGATACCTCTTGCTCTGATTTTTGGATTATCGAAACAGGGATTCGGCGGCGTTTTATCCTATGGTCTTCTCCTGCTCTGCCCGCTAATGCATATTTTCATGATGGCTGGTATGCATGGCGGGGATAAAAAAGGGGCCTGCCACGGGCATGAAGAAACAAAAACAGATGGTAGCGAAGCTGAAAATGAAAAGCTGAAAGGATTGAAGGAGAATGCGTAAGTCCATCGTATGGCTGTTGGCTGTCATTTTGGCAGTTTCTATTTTTGCCTTCTATTATATGAAAAACAATAAATCACCCGAAGTTTCGGGTGCCGACGGAAAGAATCGAATTGCAGATTCAAATTCGCAAAAAACGGGGAATAACCTCTTGGAGGGTATTGACGAGAGCGAGTTGTTTGTTATAACCCGGCGCACGGAAGGTGGAGCTGTAACGGTGGACGTGGCCTTTTTAAATATTTTAAAACCGCAGGAAAAAGATCTGGCATTTTACGTGGTGATGAATACCCATACAGTGGACCTCTCTTCATATGATATCGGCTCCGTTGCAGTGCTGTCCAATGGGCAGGAAACCGTGAGTCGGGGATTTACGTGGGAACCCATAAGCGATGACGGTCATCATAGAAGTGGAATTCTCAGGGTTAAAAATAATGGTATTTTCAATGAAAAAACCAAATTTATAGAACTAAATCTTAGAGGCATCGCAGGAGTTCTGGACAGGAAATACAGATGGGATAATAACGATTGGAGTAAGTAGAGGTGGATTTATGGTTTCGAGCTTGGCATTATACGGCACGTCTTTTGTAGGGGGGTTGCTGTCTTTTTTTTCACCGTGCATTATCCCCATGGTTACGGTATATTTTTCATTGATAACCGGCTTGAGCGTTGAGGAATTAAAGTCATCCCTGCCTGCGGAGCTAAAGAAAAAGTCTTTTATCAACACGCTTTTTTTTGTGGCGGCCTTTACTCTGGTATTTACTCTGGCCGGCGGAGCATCGGGTAAACTGGCGGCACTTTTTAAAGAAAACATAAGGGTATTGAACGTCATCGGTGGAGCCTTTATAGTGGCTGTAGGCTCCAGCATGCTGGGTTTGTGGAGATTTCCATCAGTTCACATCAATCTGGATATAAATAAATATAAATTGCCGTCGTTCGGATATGTCCGGGCTTTCCTGGTCGGTTTGTTTTTTGCCATTGCGTGTTCCCACTGCATAGGGCCGACCCTCTATTCATTCCTTTTTCTGGCCGGAACCCTTTCTGGGGCAGGTCAGGGAATGATATTGATGTTTATATTTTCCATTGGGCTGGCAATCCCGTATCTGGTTCTGTCGATCGCTTTCGGAAAATATTTCGAAAAGCTTAGGACATTAATGGAAACAACAGTTCCGCAAAAGCTGCTTGGGACCATCATGGTTGTCTTCGGGATAATGATTTTAACGGGGAATTATGCAAAGATTACCCAGTTTTTGTACAAAATATTACCGTATAGAATTCCTGTCGGAATGTAACTTTAATTATATAATAATAGGGGGAGAGATATGAACGTTTTATTCAGAGTGGGGCCGCTGACTGTTTATAAATTGGGTTTTTTTGTGGCACTGGGCCTTGCCGCAGGAATATACCTTGCGTTAAAGGAAGCCCGGAGAAAAACGCTCAATGAAGACGATGTTCTGAATTTCGTGATTTTAATCGTTCTTGCGGGTTTTTTGGGCGCAAGACTTCTTTTTGTGCTTCTTGATCTGCCCCATTATTTGAGTAATCCGGTTATGATATTTCATATAACCGAGGGAGGCCTTTCCTTTCACGGGGCGATACTGGGCGGGTTGTTGGCTGCTGTAATCTACACCAGGCTTAAGAAATTGTCTTTTTTAATGTTGGCCGATACTGTAGCCCCAAGCATAGCTCTGGGATACTCCATTGGCCGAATCGGCTGCGATATTTTCGGCAAGGCGACAGACGTCTTTTGGGCCGTGGTTGTAAACGATGTCCCGCGGCATCCGGTTCAGCTGTATTCGGCATTATCCGGTTATGTTATTTTTTATGTGCTTTGGAATCGACGGGAAAGGATCAGATACGACGGAGAGCTTTTTATAGACTTCGTGGTGCTTTATTCCGTATACAGATTTTTTATTGAGTTTTTCAGAGAGAGTGTTATGATAGGAGTGTTATCTGCTGCTCAATGGACAAGTTTAGTGCTTGTACTGGTTGGAATATTGTGCAATCGCGTTATGCTAAATAGAACTGCATTAGATAAACATAAAATAAATTAGAAAGAGGGAAGGATATGGAATCAAATATATTATTTTTGTTGGTTGCTGCGGCGTTTTTGTTCCTCATGATGAGGGGCGGAGGATGCTGCGGAGGTCATGGCGGACACGGTGGGCATGGAAGTCACGGCGGACGCAACGGCCACTCTCATAGCGGCCGCTATCAAGACGAGAATTTTAAAAATGATTCAGAAAACAGCGATTATGCAGTAGACCCTGTCTGCGGTATGAAGGTATTAAAAAATAGAGCCGTAACCAGGCAAATAGATGGAAAAATATACTATTTCTGTAGTGAACAATGTGCCAATTCTTTTAAGTTTCCATCATGAAATACCTGTTACCATAACGGGGGAGGAGGCGCATGGATTGTGTATAATGAAAAAGTGCTCGATCACTTTTCCAATCCAATAAACGTCGGGGAGATCCCCGATGCCGATGGAATAGGTCGTGCGGGCAACCCGGTTGATGGAGATTCAATAACAATATATATAAAGGTAAAGGATGACATTATAGTTGACATAAAATTCAAGACCTTTGGCTGCGCAGCGGCCATTGCAGCCAGCAGCATGCTTACAGTAATAGCAAGAGGCAAAACCGTTGAGGAAGCCATGAAGATAACAAACGAGCAGGTATCCGAAGCACTGGACGGCCTGCCGCCCCACAAGATAAATTGTTCAAACATTGCGGCCGATGCTCTGCACGATGCTATTGCAGATTATAGAAAAAAAATAAAAAAATAAAGTAATCCCATGGCCTTGACCTGGTTAAAATTTGAGGGGTTAATGTTTATAGTCCGAAGAGAAAATTAACAGTAAATACGCGGTTGCTCCAAAGAGCAGGGAAAACGTAAAACCATAATACATGGCGATTGCGACGGCCAGGGCAGAACCCAGGAGGGAAGCTATTCCATTTATTCCCCACATCAGCGGAATAAGTGTGGTATAACCCAGTTGTTTTACTCTTTCCAGTCCGGAGGGGAAGGGCATACCCATCAAAAATCCAAGAGGGAGAAGTATTAAAGCCGAGGTTATTAGCTTCAAGCTTAAGGGGAGAGCCAGGTGGTCTGTCAACACCTTCTGGTAGAGAACTGCAACCAGCCCTGTTGCCGCAGCCAGCAGTATTGGGAGGATTGTCGCGGCATTTGCCGCTTTTTTACTGGCCACGCTGCCCAGGCTGCCGCCTGTAAGAAGCATAATAACGGTGACAAGAAACGACGTCGTTGGGTGACCCAAAAAGAGGATATTTTTCTGGATTAGTGCGAGTTCCACTGACATGAAACCGATACCGATCAAGAAGAAGTATCTGGACAGACTTTTCTGTTGCCCATTCATTGATTTGTATTGGGGTAAAACCAATTTTGATATGGCATATATCGAAATTAATAAAACGGCGAAGATTGGAAATGGCAGACCGTAAGAAAAATTGTAAAAGAACGGACGGTCATCGGTAGTAGGGATCGCATTGGACCGGCTATTTTTTATTATATCTTCGATGTCCGAAAACTTTGCCAAGGGGAATTTGTCATTGCTGTACTTTTCCGGTATGAACACGGGTTCCAGCTTGCTCTTTAAGACTGTTTCTAGAAAACGGGCGCTCTGTTCAACAGTAAACGGCTGTTTACGGATAACGATTACCGGAAAATGAATATGCCGTGGGTCGTGGAATTGCTGCTGCCCGTTTGAGTTAGCCACTATACCGATATGGTTAATGGCCTGCCGGTATGGTACCCCCATCTTCCTGAAAACACTCAGCACCGTAGTGATTATGCGGGTCATATCTTCTTCGTCGTGGACAGCAAACACCAGCTGACCATCATCGTTCAAATGCTGCAGGTATTTCGATATCGCTTCCCTTGTGTAGATGTAATTTTCAGTCAGAGAAAGGCCGTTTGAGCCGGCGGCCAGGGTCATTACGAGAGACAGGTAAATGGTGTCAAATTTTTCTCTTGTCTGTTCGATAAAATTTCTTCCGTCCCGGGCGTAGGTTTTCACCTGCGGCAGATTGTATATGTCACCGCTGAAAGAGGAAAAATGTCTTACCGCTTGGATGCTGCTGCGGTTAATCTCCACGGCGGTTATATTTTTACTTCCCGCGAGGAGTGCGAGTAGAATGTCTTCGCCGCCGCCCGGACCGATGACCAGAGTTTTGGGCTGTTTTTGCAAGGTAAAAGGCATATACCCGGCGGTTTTTTTCAAATCGGAGACACCGGCCGGGTCGCCGTTAAATCTGTACATATAAGAGGTAGAACCGCCATCTATAAATATAATCTTTTTATCATTATCTCCTGTTTCGACAACATCGGTCCGGGAAAAAGCATCCCATTTTGAATACTCTATTTTTGTATTTTTATTGTATTCTATCCCATAAGCCTTAAACTTCTGGCTTATCAGAGGATAACCGAAGTTTTGTTCCGCTTCACTCAGATTGGCGGTAGAAAGAACTGCTGTTAAGACCAGAAGCAATATGGAAGAAAACGCAAATTTTATTTCTCTCTGAATGAATGAAAAAATTAGTTGAATTATATTCAATATAGCGAAAAGAAGCAAAAGAGCGGGCATCATTCCGAAACGGTTCAGCACAAAGAAAGACACCAGGGAAAAAGTTCCCGTTCCCAAAAGGTCTGCAAAATAAACTATACTGGAATAGTGGACCAATCGGGTAAAAATGGCAGAAATAATGGCGCCGCCTATGGCGAATGGAATTATACCCAAAAACATGTATAACATGGGTAAGAAGTTGAATAAATTGAGGTAAAGAATCAAAACGAGAGAAACATAGGAGGTCAATAAAGCCGATTGCAAGTTGCCAAGCGAAATGGAGCCGGTGTTACCTCCGTGTTTCTTTAATTTGTGATGAACCCAGATACCGCCAAGTCCCAGACCCAGTATGGCAGTTGAAATAATTACAAATACGTAGTGATACCATACAAGATAGGAAAAGATGCGGGTGAGCAAAAACTCAAATGAGAATAAAAATCCCGACAGCAGGAAAGTCGCAAGTAAATGTAAAATTATTATTCTGTGATTGAAAGTATTCGTCATTATCTGTTCATTCATAGGCGGCCCTCCGTTAATTCAATATTCTAAACAGGTGAGACAAACTATATAAAGTATACCATACCATGGAAGGGTAGTAAATACCCGACAACAATCATGTTGTATCGTGCTGGGTGAAAAAAGAATGCGTTGACATTTAAAAAGAGAAGTGATATATTCAAAATACCAATAGGGGGTATACCAGTTGCTTCAGAAGGAGGTGAATGTCATGGCGAAGGATCCCGTATGCGGGATGACAGTGGATGAAAAGGATGCTTTTGCGACTTCCACATACAATGGCACCACTTATTATTTCTGCTCGAAACACTGCCAGATAGAATTTGAAAAGCATCCGGAAAAGTTTGTCAAGGACAAGGGAACAGCAAACGGTCACCATTGCTGCTGATGAAAATCTTTCATAAAGCAAGTTTATTTATTCTGGGCTTACGGCTTCCTGTAAAAGGGAGCCGTTTTTATGTAAAAAAATATGATATAATATCTAAGACGAACTCTTGAGGAGAGGAGAAAATATGCGAAAGGTAAAGCTGTTAAAGCTGGGCGTTACGCCGTACCAGCGGGCGAGGGATTTGCAGATAAGAATCAGGGATATGGTAAAACAGGGGTTTTCCGACGGAGTATTGATTATTCTGCAGCATCCACCTGTATATACTGTGGGAATTTCCGGAGGTTTTGACAATATATTGATACCGGTGGATGAGCTTAAGAAAAAAGCTGAGATATACAGGGTGGAAAGAGGAGGGAATATAACTTTTCACGGTCCCGGGCAGATTGTTGCCTACCCTATTTTTAATCTGAGAAAATGGGAAAAGGATGTCCATTTGTATGTGTACCGGTTGGAGGAAGTGGTGATACAACTTCTGGCCGATTACGGCATAAAGGCGGGTAGAAAGGAAAAGTACAGGGGAGTCTGGGTTGGGGATGAAAAAATTTGCGCCATCGGCGCTGCCATAACACAGTGGATCACATGGCACGGTATAGCCTTTAATGTCAATACGGATTTAAATTATTTTAAATTTATAAACCCCTGCGGTATAACAGAGTATGGAGTAACATCCCTTGAGAAACTCGGGATAAGAGAGGATGTAAAAAGCGTATCTGATAAAATGGTCGGCAAGTTCAAACAGGTATTTGATATGGAAGTTGAGGAAATCGGATTGAATGATCTGGGGGAGGAGGTGTAGATGATGCAGAAAAAACCCGAATGGCTAAAAGTAAGGATATCTCAGGAAGAGCTCAGGATGATGGAGAAATTTCTTAAAGACATGTCTTTAAACACAGTATGCCAGAGTGCACGGTGCCCCAATATGGGTGAGTGTTTTGCAAAAAAAACGGCCACCTTCATGATAATGGGCAATGTATGCACCAGGGGTTGCAGATTCTGTGCGGTGGAAAAGGGAGATCCCCTCCCCCTGGATGAAGATGAACCGAGGAGGGTAGCCCGGGCCGCCAGAGAGCTGGGATTGAAGCATGTGGTGGTCACCTGTGTCACCAGGGACGACATACCCGATGGCGGGGCGTCCCATTTTGCCAGGACTGTGAGAGAATTGAAAAAAATACCGGGTATTACGGTGGAAGTGCTGGTATCCGACTTTATGGGGAAGGAAGAATCCATCGAAACTGTGGTCAGGGCGGAACCCGAAGTTATAAATCACAATGTGGAAACGGTACCGAGGCTTTATCCCAAAGTCCGCCCCCAGGCAGATTATAATAGATCATTGCATCTTTTGCAGAAGGTCAAAGAATTTAACGAGCACATTTATACGAAATCGGGAATAATGGTTGGCCTCGGTGAAACCGAGGAAGAGGTCATTGAGGTTATGAAAGACCTCAGGAGGGTGAACTGCGATATGATGACCATCGGTCAGTATCTCAGACCCTCAAAAAAACACATCGAAATAGCAGAGTACGTCACACCTGAACAGTTTGAAAGATACAGAGATATAGGCTATGAAATGGGGTTTAAGTATATAGCGTCGGGACCGCTGGTCCGGAGTTCTTATCACGCTTCGGAGGCCATGGGCAATCTGTAAATTATCCCGAGATTTTGCGTTTCAGGGAGTGGCCGTAATCCCTGCTAACGGGCCTGCCAATGGAGAAGATGCGCCGGTGAATACATGCAAAGCATTGTTCGGCTTTTTCATTAATGCATATTTTAGAGGGATAAAGGGCGTAATGCGGCCGGTACTTCATGGGAGTTACATTGGGCATAACAACATTGGCTCCGCACTGGAGTGCTTTTTCCCTGCCGTCGGCTGGCCTCAGCGTGGCCAGTGCTGTGGTGGCGGGGATATGGGAGTCGCGCGTGACGATTCTGGTAAGGGCTATCACCTTTAATGTCATTTCCACGTCCCCGTTGGCGCTGCCCGCCAGCGGCGTGTCATTATGGCAAATATAAGGGCCGACTCCCACCATGTCGAGGTCAAGTTCTTTAAATTTTAATATATCTTCGGCGATGTCCTCAATGGTCTGACCGGGCAGGCCCACCATTGTCCCGGACCCTACCTGATAGCCGATTTCTCTGAGCCATTTCAGGCTCTCCATGCGCCTGTCAAAACTGGAATCTGGGTGCAGCTTGTGATACAGCATCCGATTTGATGTTTCAAAGCGCATTAAAAATCTGTCGGCACCGGCTACATACAGCCGCTCATATTCCTCCCGCGGCCGCTCCCCTATGCTGAGCGTAATTGCCACATCTGCACGGGCTTTAATGGATTTTATCAGGTACTCCAGCTTGTCTACGGTATAGTAGAGGTCCTCTCCCGATTGCAATACCACCGTTTTATATCCCAGTTTTTGAGCGAAAACGGCCGTATCTACTATCTCGTCCAGGTCCATCCGGTAGCGCACCAGTTTTGCATTATCCCTTCGGATTCCACAGTACAGGCAGTTGTTCCTGCAGTAGTTGGAAAATTCAATAAGTCCCCTCAAATGAACTTCGTCTCCCACGTATTTTTTTCTGATTTTATCCGCCATATCGTAAAGAGTTTCCAGCTCCTGCGGGTTTTCCAGGGCCAGAAGGCGGCACAGGTCTTCCTTATTCAGTTCCCGCCCGCACTCGATTTTTTCAAATAAGTAATCGATCATATCATTTCTCCTCAATCATCAGAAACTTATTATTTCTTATTTCCCTTGAGCTTATTAATTATATGCGTTTTATTATAAATTAAATTTATCACAAGCCAGAATTCTTATCAACGGGTTTTAACAATATTTTAAACTTGGCTTGTCCCCCAGGCTTCATAATTTCTTCAAAAGTTCCGCGTATAATTCGGTTAGAGAATTTAAAAAAGGGGGGGAACCCGATGAGTATATTTAACAGGGTTAGGGCTATTTTTAAAGCCAAGGCCAATTCAGTTCTGGATGAACTGGAAAACCCTGAAGAAACACTGGCATACTCCATTGTAGAAATGAAGGAGCAGTTAAATAAAATAAGAAGATCCCTGCTGGAAGTGACAACGGTCAAAAAGAGACTGGAGAGTGAACTTGAAGATACCCTTGGCAGGATAAAAATCGCGGAAGACCAGGCCGGTTTGGCGGTGGCTTCCAATCGCGATGATTTAGCCAGGGCTGCGCTGGAAAAAAAGCAAAACTTACTCGAACACTCAAAAAGGTTATCTCAACAAATTGAGGATTTAAATAAAAAACTCAGCATAATAAAAAATAATAAAGAACATCTGGAAGCCCAAATATCGGAACTGGAAACTAAAAAAGAGGAACTGATCGCCATGAACCGGGCGGCCGAAGCTCAAATAACGGTAAAGGAAACTTTAACCGGCATATCCAATGAAATGGCGGACATTAAAGATAGAATAGAAAGGGCAGAGAGGAAGATCAGAGAAAAGAAAGCAAAGGTATTGGCCATGGAAGAGTTAATCGAAATGGGGGCTCTTGAAGAATTAGACGAAAAAGACGAGATAGAAGCTGAATTAAGTAAAATTCAGAAAGAAGAATTAATTAAGCAGGAACTCGAGGCTTTAAGGCAAAAACACAATAACGGTGGTGGAAAGTAATGGGATGTGGAGGATTCGGAAATATCTTCAGGCTGTTTGATTACTACGAATACCCGGGGAGAACATGTTCTAGTGGAGAAAATTATCCCTATTATGAAGAGCGACAGAACGATACTGAAGAAAAATTGATGCTCATTAAAAAGATGTATGTCGAGGGAGCTATAAACGAGGAAGAATACGAGGTCTATAAACAACGTGTATTTGAACGCTCCATAGGGTTCGAAGAGTTAATCGAAATTCGCAGAAATCGTTTAAACAAAAGAACGAATTCGGACAAAGCACAGGATGCCGCTGAAGATAAATACAGAAACAAGATAGAAGCCTTGAGGCAATATAAAGAAAAAATAGTCCGCGTTGAAGAAAAGTTATTATCTAGAATCAGTGAACTGCAGGGTGAAAAAGAGGCTCTGGAAAAAATGGCGGGTGCCTTCATAAAATCCAATGAACAAAAAGCGGAAGAATATATCCGGAAAAAGATTGAAATAGAGGAAACCTTACAGAGATTGAACAAATATCATAAAGATCTCAAGACTGAAATTGAAGAAATTGAGGGCACAATCAGGATGTTGAATACAAAACTCTTAGAAGTAGAGGCGCTGCAATTGAAAGAAGAAGTATCTAACATTAAAATGCAGTTGGATGAAAACGGGTAAAAGGAGGGGTAAAATATAATGGGAGTTTGCCATGGGATATTCGGATGGGGCTTTGGCGGAGGTTTAATGGGCCTTTTATTGACAGGTCTTGTAATATACGCAGTAGTTATGCTGGTAAACGGTGCCGGGCAAAAGGGGGGCCGTCATACCGGCGGGAGTGAGGCTCTGGATGTTTTAAATGAAAGATATGCTAGAGGAGAAATGACGGATGACGAATATATGAGAAAAAAAGCCATGCTTACAGGTTAGCTTAAGCGATGGGAGGGAAATGAGATGTGGCAGTACGGATATGGATGCGGCTTCGGATTAGGGTACGGTGTATCCAACTCGTGGCCGTGGATAATAGGCGCAAACCTTATCGGTCTGGCTGTAATTATCGGTGTATTTTTCTTAATTATAAAACTGATAAACAGGGGGAGTTTTGGTAAAGGGGACAGGGCCCTGGATGTATTGAAGGAAAGGTTCGTTATGGGCGAAATAGGCGAAGAAGAATACCAGCGCAGAAAAAAGGTGTTGAGTTCATAAAAAAGAGAGCCGGTGGTGGTTTGTACCACCGGTTTTTTCTATTATATAAAAATAATGTTCAATATTGAATAATACTGGACATTATAGTATTTTAGATGGAGAAAATATTATACCTGGAGGTGGTATGATGCCGCAGGCTAAAGAAACAGTGCTTGTGGTTGATGATGAGGAAAATATAGTCGATGTGGTAAAAGCTTATCTAGAAAAGGAAGGGTATAAAGTTTTTGCCGCTTACAGTGGTAAGGATGCCCTGGAGGTTTTTGAAAAAGAGACTGTGGATTTTATAATTCTAGATTTAATGCTGCCGGATTTATCGGGGGAGCAGGTTTGTAAAAAAATACGGGTCAGGTCTCAGGTGCCCATACTTATGCTTACAGCAAAAGCGGAAGAATCCGATAAAGTAAACGGTCTTTATATAGGGGCTGACGATTATCTGGTCAAACCCTTCAGCCCGAAAGAACTGGTCGCCAGGGTAAAAGCTATATTGAGGCGGGCTGACCAGGAACAGACGATAAAGGCTGATGTAATTGAATTTAATAATGGCGACTTATTAATAGATAAGGGAAAAATGGAAGTCAGAAAGGGAAATAGGCTGCTTGAGCTGACGCCCACCGAGTTTAAACTTTTACTGGTTATGGCACAAAATCCCGGAAAGGTTTTTACCCGGGAAGAACTCATCGTCAAAACTCTCGGGTTTGACTATGAAGGGTTTGACAGGACCATAGATACTCACATTAAAAATTTAAGGCACAAACTAAAGGATAAGGAAAACAGATACATTCACACGGTATATGGCATCGGGTATAAATTTTTGGGGGATTAGCGTATGCTGAAAAATCTACGGATTAGAATAACGTTGTTGATCCTGGGGGGTGCCGTTTTTTCGATAGTTCTTGTTAGTGTAATTACCAATGTAACTTTATTCAGAAAGTTTGATATATATATGAAAAATGAGCAGCAAAACAGGATTAATGAAATCATAGATGTCATAAAATATTTTTATTCTACTGAAAACGGATGGACGGAAAGAAATTTGAAGAATATCATGGTATCTCCCCTTGTAAAGGACTTCGATATAATCATAAGGGATGCGGAAGGTAGAGTGGTTTTGGCTCATCCCATGGAATACGATATGTTCAAAATGCATCATGAAATGATGAGAATGATGAGCAGTCATATGGTTAGAGGCATCGTCAATCCGGATGAATACGTAACAAAGAAATATGGCCTCTATATAAAAGGCGAGTATATAGGAAGTGTTGAAATCGGATATATAGGTCCGTTTACGATTTCCGAAAGAGAAATTCAATTTACGAGAGGGATAAACATCTCGATTATTTACGCCGCCATAGTATCCATATTTGTGTCAATTTTACTCGGCTTTTACTCCTCCGGTGTCATATCCAAACCGATTTTGAAAATTACAGAGGCTGCCAACAACATTAGAAGGGGAAATTTGGACATACACGTTGAAATACCGGAGAATGTGAGGGAATTAAAAGAACTTTCCGATTCGATCAACCATCTGGCAAGATCGCTCGGCGAGCAGGAAAATTTGAGAAAACGGTTGACACAGGATATATCGCATGAATTGAGGACGCCTCTGACGATATTGCAGAGTCATATAGAAGCTATCAGCGATGGAATATGGGAACCCTCACGGGAGAAGCTGGATATTTGCAGAAACGAGGTTAATAGATTGATTAAACTTGTGGAACAACTTAAAGACCTTTCAAACATAGAAAACCACAAAATTACTCTGGATGTCGAAAGGTATAATTTATCGGACTCCTTGAAGGAGATCCTGAAGGCCTTTTCGCTGGAATTTAAAAATAAAAATATTGAGATTAAAACAGACATTGATGAAAACGTGTATATAGATGCGGATAAAGACAAAATAAGCCGTGCGGTAATTAATATACTTTCAAATGCTCTGAAATATACCAATCCCGGGGGGACGGTGTTGGTGGCTCTAACGGAAAAGGGTAGAGATGTTGAGATTGTGGTAAAAGATACAGGAATAGGTATAGATGAAAAGGACCTCCCGTATATTTTTGAGAGGTTTTACAGGAGCGATAAATCCAGGAGCAGGAAAACGGGTGGAGCGGGGATAGGTTTGACGATTGCTAAAAGCCTTATAGAGGCTCATAAAGGTAAAATATCTGTGGAAAGTCAGAAGGATAGGGGCAGCAAGTTTACCATTGTCATACCGATTAAAACAACATAATACACCCCAGCAGAAAGCCGGCCAAAACCATGAAAACTTTTTAAGGAAAAAACGGGGTGCTGCGGATTTCATTTAAAAAAGAAAAGCCGGTGATTGGGTGCTAAAAAAGTACAGTTGACGGCATAAATTGATGGAACGAATTTGAGGCTATTGACCGCGGATCGGCGGCCAGTTTTTTATTTTTTACTAAATGTTATTGACAATTGGCGGTGAAAGGGTTAATATAAAATTAAATACAAGTAAACCTATCAAAATAGTAGAAATTAAAACGGGGGAATTTTTGTGAATCAAAGAGAGATGTTAAAGGCTATTGCAAATAGCCTCCTTCAAATGGATGAAGAGCAAACGGCTGAAAATTCAAAAAAAGCCCTTGAGATGGGGATAAGCCCCTTGACTATCATAAACGAAGGGCTGGTGGCCGGCATGAATGAGGCGGGAAGACTTTTTGAAGAAAACGAATATTTTGTCCCTGAGCTTTTATTGTGCTCTGACGCCATGTATGCGGGCCTCAATGTGGTAACCCCTCTTATAAAAAAAGAAGAGGTCAGGAAGGTTGGGACTGCAGTTATCGGGGTGGTGGAAGGAGATACTCACGACATAGGGAAAAATCTTGTTAAAGTCATGATGGAGGCCGCGGGGTTTGATGTGATTGATTTGGGGAGAAATGTGCCGGCGAGAGATTTCGTTCAGGCAGCTAGGGAAAAGAATGCCGATCTTGTGTGCCTTTCCACTCTTATGACCACCACCATGGGAGAGATGAAAAAGGTGATTGAACTGCTGAAGGCCGAGAAAATACGAGACCGGGTGAGAGTTCTGGTGGGAGGCGGGCCGGTATCGGCCAGCTTTGCCAGGAGCATAGGAGCCGACGGCTACGGGGAAAACGCATCCAGCGCCGTGAGGGTCGCAAAAAAGGTTCTCGGAGTTTCACAGATTTTGGCATCATAAAGGGGAGCATGCGATGGAAAACTTAAAAGCACGCTTGATTGATGCAATATACGGCAATCCAGTCGACCGTGTGCCGGTAATATGCCCCGGCGGTATGATGAATATGGCGGTTGTGGATGTGATGAAGGCTACTTCATGCTTCTGGCCTGAGGCCCATACCGACCCCGGCGCCATGGCAAGACTTTCTCTGGGTGTACATTTTCTCGGCGGAATTGAAAATGTGGGCGTGCCTTTTTGCATGACCGCAGAAGCGGAAGCTATGGGCGCAAAAATTTATATGGGCACCGTGGAAACCGAACCCCGGGTGGTGGAATATCCGTTAACGGATGTGAAAGAATGGGAAAAGCTGAAAGCAATAACAGAAGAGCACTACAGAGTGGCGGTAATTCTGGAAGCTATAAGACTGATTAGAAAGTCATATCCTGAACTCCCCATCATAGGTAATCTCACCGGCCCCATAAGTCTTGCCACTTCGCTCATTGAACCCATGGAATTCTACAGGGCGATGAGAAAGAGGCCGGGTGAAACCCTTGCTTTTCTTGACTTTGTTGCGGAAAACATCATAACTATGGGAGAGGCCATGGTCAAAGCCGGGGCGGACGTCATAAACCTGGCGGACCCCAGCGGTACTGGCGAAATACTGGGTCCAGCGGCTTTCGGTGAAATAGCCGTCCCTTACATTAACAGGATAACGGAAACCATTGAAAGGGATACCCGAAAACCTGTAATGGTTCATATCTGCGGGCGATTGCTGCCGGTTTTAAAAGAGCTTTCAAAATTTAAGGCTCGGGTGCTCAGCATCGATGCCATCACCAACCTGAGAAAAGTAAAGCAGAGCCTTCCCGATAAGGTCATAATGGGTAATGTCAGCACCTTTCTGCTTGAAAAGGGTACCCCGGAGAGGGTGAAAAAGGCGGCGTGGATCTCCATAAAGCAGGGGGCTGGAATCTTATCCCCCGCCTGCGGCATAGGGGCCAGGACACCTGTCGCGAACATTCGGGCCATGGTGGAGGCAGCGAGGGAAATTGCAGATGAAAAAGCCGGAGCCAGCTAAAAAAGAGAGGGTGTATGCGGCTCTCCAGGGCAAAAACCGGGGCAGGCCGCCATGCGGGGAGATAGCGTTTCCGCCGGAATTTGCGGGCTATTACCATTCAAATTCAATTCTTACAGGAGACAGTAATAAAAACGATATATCTCCACGGGATTTATCAATACTGGAATGCATCCTTTCAGATTTAAGGGCGGATATAGCCGTAATTTCACTGGAGCCGTATATGGCAGCATCTGCCGTGACGGCCGGCAGCGCCGCAGAAGTGAAGCATTTTATATATAATACCGATTACTTCGTACTGGGAGGAGTGCCGGGGATATTTTATCCGGCAATAGAAGAACTGGGCTTTGAGGAAGCCGCGCGTATGGCGAAGAAGCAGCCGGAAGAATTCAGGCTGAACCTAAAAAAATTGAGAGAAAGACATGAAAAACTGGCCGCAGACCTGCTGAGTCAAGGAACTCACGGTATTATCATATTCGATGACCTGGCCGGAAGTCACGGTCCTTTATTTTCACCGGTTATGTTGAGGCAGCTGGTTTTTCCGGAACTTGAAGAACTGATTTCAAAAATAAGAATCAAAGCGAAGCCGGTCTTTTTCCATTCCGACGGCAATATAACCGGAATCCTTCATGATATTATGGACATGGGGGTAGATGTAATTCACGGATTTGAAGGCATGACCCTTAAAAATATAAGGGCTGTAAAAAAAATCCTCGGAAATAGAGCAACTTTTATGGGGAATATTCCGGTTAATTTTAAACCTGATGAAGCGGATAAAATATACACCACCGTAAGAGAAATGAAAAAAATTTTCACCGATGGCCGGTACATCTTTTCCAGCGACGGCGGAACAATGCCCGCATCGCTGGATAACCTGAGGATGGTTTATAGATATTTTCATAAACTCTGGGAGGGAATAAATGAGCAGAGTCACAATAACCATACATCCTGAAAATAAAAAAATAGAGGCCGAGGCGGGTCAAAATCTGATGAGTATATTGAGAAGGGCCGGAGTAAATATGGAGTTTCCCTGCGGCGGGTGCGGGACCTGCGGCAGGTGCAGGGTAAAGATACTGTCAAAGACCCCGCCTCCAAAAGAGGAGGAATTAATGCTCATTTCTACATCGGAATTGGAAAAGGGTGTCCGCCTGGCATGCCTGTGCAATGTAAGCTCCGACATGGATGTAGAATTGCTGTTCAAAGGTAAAAAAGGAGTGGTGCTGGAGACGGGATTTGTTGGAGAATTTAATATAAATCCTCCTCTCAAAAAGGTGTTTTTCCGTTTGACCGCCGCGAACAGAACCGGTGTCCCGCTGGAACGGCAATTAGAGGATGAGGTGGGATACCCCCTGGCGCCTGAATGCAGGCTGGAACTGCTTCAAATCTTCTCCGGCACACCCATGCGGGAAGGTACCGCCATTATCAGAAACGGCAGGATAACCGGTATTGAGGCAGGAAATACCGCTTCGTTGTTATACGGTGTGGCGGTGGACATCGGCACCACCACCGTGGTGGTTTCCCTGGTCAATTTGAGTGACGGCAGGGAAGAAGCGGTGGTATCCGATTTAAACCCACAGATAGAATTCGGCCAGGATGTGCTGGCGCGTATAAGTTTTGCCGCAAAGGGGCGGTGGGAGCTCGAACGGTTGAAGAATTTAATAATAGAGGCTATAAACGGGCTCATAAACAAGGTAAGTGCCAGAGCAAACATTTCTCCAAGATATATCTATGAAGTTTCCGTTGCGGCCAATCCCACCATGACACACCTGTTTTTGGGCATAAATCCCGAGACCATCGGTTCCGCTCCTTATAATCCTGTTCTGAATGGGGCCATATACGTGAAGGCCGGTGAACTGGGGATTAATATTTCTCCATTCGGCATGGTCTACTGCCTGCCTGCCATATCCGGTTACGTGGGTGCCGATATTACGGCGGGGATAATGGCTACAGGAATGTATAAAAAGAATGAAAAGTCATTACTCATGGATATAGGCACCAACGGCGAACTGGTTTTATTCGATGGACAAAAACTCTTTGCATGCTCTTCGCCCGCCGGACCCGCCCTGGAAGGGGTTAATATAAGCTGCGGCATGAGGGCGGCTCCGGGGGCCATCGAGGAAGTACGCATTATTGAAGAAGATGTTTCCGTCAAAACCATAGGGGGAGAGCAGCCGGCGGGCCTTTGCGGCAGCGGCATTATCGACCTCATATCCGAGCTATTAAAAGCCGGGGTTATAGATTCGAGCGGGAAATTGAGCAGCAGCGGTGAAGGAGTTCCGGAAAAAATCGCTCGTCGGATTTTTGAAAAAGATGGGAAAACGGTCTTTAAGGTAACGGAAGCCGGCGAAAATTCAGAATCCATATACCTCACCGCCAGGGACATCAGACAGGTACAGCTGGCGAAGGGGGCCATATGGGCGGGGATAACCGCCTTGCTGGAACAAAACAAACTGGGTCCCGACGATATTGACAGGATTTATGTGGCCGGCGCCTTCGGGGCACATCTCCGCACCGAAAGCCTTATAGGCATAGGAATGGCGGCCGAAGAGTGGGAGGGTAAAATATTATTCGTGGGCAATACTTCAAAGACCGGAGCCATGATGTGTTTGCTGTCGGAGGATTTAAGATGCGAGGCGGAAAAGGTGGCAGGAAATGTAAATTATATAGAGCTTTCGATGCTGCCGGGTTTTGAACGCATATTTACCAAAAGCTTAAAATTTCCGGAGAGGAGAAACAAGACATGAACGGCAGGCAAAGGGTTTTCGATACCCTGCAGGGAAAACCGGCAGGAGCCGCTACGGTTTTTGCAACGGAATTCTGGGCTCTAAACCGGCGTGGGTATTCCATAAAGGATTTTTTGGAAAATCCAAAAAAGCTTGCCCCGCTTGTTATAGAAGAGGCTCTTGGTATAGATTCAGATATTTTCTTTTTGCTGGCCGGTCTTACTGGAGTGCCGGTGATGGAGCTGGGCGGTCAAATGCGGTTTCCCGAAAGGGGAGCGCCTTTTATGGAAAAACCTCTGATTGAAAACGAAATGGATTTACAGAAACTCGACATTGCGACGGTAAAATCCGGCGACAAGGTCCGCTCTCTCCAGCAGGTGGCCGGTTTTATAAACAAATGCGTCAAGGAAAAGCAGGTACTGGCGGTAAACTGCCGGGCGCCCTTTACCCAGGCGGCTCAAATGGTGGGGCCCGACCGCTTTATGAGGCTTCTTTACCGTGATGAAGTCTTCGTCCGTGAAGTTATGGAGTTTTCTACCCGCCTTTTTATTGAGTATGTAACCCTCTTTATTGAAGAGGGCATTGAGATGATATACATCTCGGACCCTTCGGCATCGGGCGACCTCATATCAAGAAAGCATTTTGAAAAGTATGTCTTTCCTTATTTAAATGACGTTAACGATTATATCAAAGGCCGGGGGGTGAAGACACTCCTGCACATATGCGGTGACACCACCGACAGGCTGGATTTAATACGCAAAATCGGCCCCGATATAATGTCTGTAGACCACAAGGTGGATTTGACTTTGGCCAGGAAGCTTCTTGGAGACGACGTGTGCCTTGCAGGCAACGTAGATCCGTCTTCCGTGATGGAATACGGTGACCCGGGGGATGTGACCCGGGCCGCCACTGAATGCATAAAAGCGGCAGGTGCCGGAAAATTTATTCTCATGCCGGGGTGTGAGATATCGGGAAACACCCCCATGAAAAATATAAAGGAGTTTTTAAGGGTGGGTCACCGGCATTGTATGAGTGAATCGGAAGCTGGAGGTAAGTAAACGGCGCTTTTGATTAAAAATAAGATGGTATATGCTTCTAATATTATATCTAAAAAGGGGAATTTTAAAATGTCCAAAGTGGCAAATGATATAAGGGAACTTATCGGCGGTACACCGCTTCTCAAAATTAATAATTTTTCCCTCCCGGACGAAGTAAAAATATATGCCAAGCTGGAGTATTTTAATCCGGGAGGCAGCATAAAGGACAGGGCCGGTCTTTTCATGCTGGAAGAAGCTGAAAAACACGGCATGTTAAGACCGGGTGCGACCATTATTGAGCCGACCGCCGGCAATACCGGTATCGGCATAGCACTGGCGGCGCTGAATAAGGGTTATAAGGTAATATTCGTGGTGCCCGAGAAATTTTCTGAGGAAAAGCAGGAGCTTATGAAGGCTCTTGGTGCGGAAATCATTCACACCCCCACCGACAGGGGTATGGAAGGGGCCATTGAGAAGGCGCGGGATTTAAGCCGGGAAATACCCGATTCTTTTATTCCAAACCAGTTTGAAAACCCGGCGAACCCGCTGGCCCACTACAAGACCACGGGTCCCGAGATTTATGAGCAGCTGGACGGGAAGGTGGATTATTTCGTGGCGGGCGTTGGCAGCGGAGGGACTTTTACGGGCGCCGTGAGGTACTTAAAAGAAAAAAATCCCAAAATTAAAGCTGTGGCCGTAGAACCGGAAGGTTCCATTCTGGGAGGAGGACCTAAAGGTTCTCACAAAACCGAAGGCATTGGCGTGGAATTTATACCGAAAACACTGGATGTAAATCTAATAGATGAAGTGATTACCGTTTCGGATGAAGACGCCTTCAACATGGTGAAAGAACTGGCCAGAAGAGAAGGGCTTCTGGTAGGGAGTTCTTCTGGAGCTGCTTTTTATGCGGCTTACCGAATTGCCGGGAGAATTACAGGCCCGGCCAATATTGTGACGATTTTCCCCGACGGCAGTGAAAGGTACCTGAGTAAAAAAATTTACCAGGGGGGTATTTAACCGTGAGACCGGATACAAAGCTGCTTCACACGGGTTTTGAAACAGATGAAAAGACCGGGGCTGTGAGCTATCCCATCTACCAGGTCTCCACCTACAGGCAGGAGGCTCCGGGAAAACACCTCGGATATGAATATTCCCGGACGGGTAATCCCTCTCGCGAAGCTCTGGAAAAGGTAATAGCAAGCCTGGAGGAGGGTAAAAGAGGTTTTGCTTTTGCCTCCGGGATGGCCGCTATTACGGCTGTCTTCATGCTCTTCTCAAAAGGAGATCATGTTATTGTATCCGATGACGTCTATGGCGGAACTTATCGGGTGTTGAGTAAGGTGTTCGACAGGATGGGGATTGAAGCCGCATATGTTGATACCACTGACTTAACCTCTATAAAAAAGGCCATAAAGTCAAATACCAGGGCGGTGTTTATTGAAACCCCCACCAATCCCCTTCTCAAAATAACGGATATAAGGGCTGTGGCCGAACTTTGCGACACCCATAGTCTTTTACTGCTCGTGGACAACACCTTCATGACACCATACTGGCAAAAGCCCCTGTCACTGGGGGCCGATATAGTAATCCATAGTGCCACAAAGTATCTGGGCGGTCACAGCGATGTGGTGGCCGGGCTTGCAGCCGTGAAGGATGAAGACCTGGGAGAAAAACTTCACTTCATTCAGAATTCCACCGGAGGAGTCCTGGGGCCTTTCGATTCATGGCTTTTGATGAGAGGTATAAAGACCCTGGGCCTTCGTATGCAGCGCCATGAACAGAACGCGAATGAGTTAGCCGGCTTTCTTACGACTCTGCCCCAGGTAAAAAAGGTATATTACCCTGGACTTCCAGAGCACCCCGGTCATGAAATTCAGAAGCGGCAGGCTGGGGGATTTGGCGGAATGATATCCTTTGAACTGGCATCCGAAGAACTGGCCGAAAAAATGCTCAGGAAACTAAAAATAATTACCCTGGCCGAAAGCCTGGGAGCTGTTGAAAGCCTGATAAGCCTTCCGGCGAGAATGACGCACGCTTCCATACCCGAAGAAGAGCGAAAAGCAAGGGGTATCAGCAATAGTCTGGTGCGCCTTTCGGTGGGAATAGAAGATGTACGGGACTTGAAAGATGACATTTTAACCGCCTTGAGCTGAGTTTATTAAACATGCCCGGAGTATGGGCCGGCATGGAGTGAAACAGAAAACATAAAAATAAGGCCCCCGTTGATGGGGGGCATTTTTTTAGAAAATATGTTTTCTGGTCATGTAGTCTCTAACAAGCATCAATGTTTCTCCAAATCTCTGGAAATGCACCACTTCTCTTTCCCTGAGGAAAGACAGGGCGGCAACGACCCCGGCATCGTCGGTTAAGTTAATCAGGTGTTCATAGGTGGTGCGGGCTTTCTGTTCGGCCGCCAAATCTTCGTGCAGGTCTGTGATGGGATCGCCGGTCGCTTGGATATATGCGGCCGTCCAGGGAACCCCCGCCGCATCATGGGGGTAAAGCGCATGGTCGTGCTGGGCGTAGTGGTCGCCGATACCCGCTCTGCGCAGTTGTTCCGGCGTGGCCCCATCGGTGAGCTTGTATATCAAAGTTCCTATTATTTCCCAGTGAGCCAGCTCTTCGGTGCCTATATCCGTTAAAACAGCCTTGGCCTGGGCTATGGGCATGGTATAGCGCTGAGTAAGGTATCTGACGGCGGCCGAAAGCTCGCTGTCCGGCCCTCCGTACTGGGCAAAAAGGTATTTGGCCATCCCCAGGTCTACGCGGCTGACGTTTGCCGGGTATTCGAGCTTTTTCTCATAGTACCACATTTGCCTTCACCCCCGTTAATATCTTATTTCCCAGGGCCACGGATCGCTGATATACTGGTACGGGTACTGCGATATGGAATCAAGCTTTAGCGGTCCGAACCTTTCCTCATAAATGGCTTTTAGCTGATGCGACCTTCTTGCGAGCCTGCTGTGGTCCTCTAAAGCTCTCCTGTCGTCGGGGTGAGTATCAAGAAAAAGAGCAAGTTCGTATACGGCGAAATCAACAGCCTGTATTTCCGTCAAAAGATTTATCATTTCCGGAATTTGCATGTTTTACACCTCCACCAAATATTATACGGCGGTTCTCGGCGGGTAAGGCCTGTAAAGCTCGGGAAAAATGGTTCCATTGATTAACGCTGTTCTGAGATCAAAGGTTTCTCCGTACATCTGGCTGGGGATGTAGGCCTCCGCCAATCTCATGTCCATATGCAAATCCCTTTGCAGGTCATTATGTTCGGACATTCTTATTCCTCCCCGTCAAGATTTTCTGTTTGCGCCATCAACGTAATAATTTCAGCAGAAAGTGGTAAAGTTGTCAGCATCTTTCAATACTATATTATGCGAGCCCGGTGTTTTCAGTTACAAATAAATAACCGGCGGAGAATTCCGCCGGTTTTGGTAATTTCATTCTTCAGGGAACAGCCCTTCTACGCTGAGATACCGCTCGCCGGTATCGGGAAGTATGGTGACGACCAGTTTTCCCGGTCCCAGTTCTTCGGCAATCTTTTGAGCCGCGAATACCGCCGCTCCAGAGGATATTCCCGCAAGGATCCCTTCTTTTGTAGAAAGCTTTTGAGCGGTTTCGAAAGCATCCTGGTTGCTTACGGTTATTATCCTGTCGACGAGAGAAAGATCCAGCACTCCGGGGACAAAGCCCGCCCCGATACCCTGTATCTTGTGAGGGGAGGGTTTGCCTCCAGAAAGCACCGGTGATGCCGCAGGTTCTACAGCTACAATTTTAACTTGGGGGATTTCCTTTTTTAAAACCCTTGCAACACCGGTTATGGTGCCTCCGGTTCCCACGCCGGCCACAAAAGCGTCGAGCCTGCCACCGGTCTGGCTCAGGATTTCGCGGGCCGTTGTCGCCTCGTGGATGGCGGGATTGGCGGGATTGTCAAATTGTTGGGGCATAAAATAGTCCTTGTGCTTCTTCACCAGCTCCATCGCCCTGTCCACCGCGCCTTTCATCCCGAGCTCCGGTGGGGTGAGCACGAAATCCGCACCGTAGGCCTTAAACAGTTTCCGGCGCTCAATGCTCATAGAAGAAGGCATTACAAGAAGGAGCCGGTAACCCTTTACGGCGCAGACCATGGCAAGACCTATGCCCGTGTTACCGCTGGTGGGTTCAACCACTGTGTATCCAGGTTTGAGCAGACCTTTTTCTTCGGCGTCCCGTATCATGCTGTAAGCGATACGGTCTTTTACGCTGCCGCCGGGATTGAAAGATTCCAATTTCCCCGCTATGGTGGCACCACCCGGGGGTGACAGCCTCGAAAGTTTAACCATAGGAGTGGCACCTATCAGCTCAATTACAGAGTTACAAATTCCGCTTATTTTGGCGGTCATATCAAGAACTCCTTTCTATTGATCTGAACAATTGTACTCGTATTCTTTTAATTGTGTGATGGAAGGACGCCGGCCGCACAGTGGGCAGCTTTCATCTTTATTGAAACCGGCCGTCCGAAATTCCACGTCAAGAGCGTCATAAATTAGCAGACGGTTTTTTAGCAACTTTCCCCTTTCGGTTATTATTTTTACCGTTTCCGCGGCCTGTATGAAGCCCATTACACCTGGTACGGGCCCCAGAATCCCGGCTTCGGAACATGAGGGAACACTACCCGCCGGAGGCATTTCCGGGAAAACGCAGCGATAGCAGGGCCCATCGCCGGGGATTATGGTCATTCCCAGACCGTTAAAGCGCAATACTCCGGCTTCAACCAGGGGTTTTTTACCAAAAAAGCATGCGTCGTTCAGTAAAAAACGGGTGGGAAGATTATCCACCGCACTTACAACCACATCAAAATCGCGTATGATATCCATGGCATTGGCCTCTGTAAAGCGGGTACCGTAAGTGATTGTATTTACACCCGGATTCAGCTTTTTCAAAAAATATTCGGCCGATTTTGCTTTGGGTGTCCCGATACGGCTGGTGGAGTGCAGTATCTGGCGGTTCAGGTTGCTTATTTCCACATTGTCGCTGTCCACAAGACCGAGGGTTCCCACTCCGGCTAAAGTCAACGCGTAGGCCGCGGGGGAACCAAGGCCACCTGTGCCGACTATAAGAACCTTCGATTGGGCAAGCTTTGATTTTTTATCGGCTTCAGGATGGGTTGGTGTATCGTATTCAGGAAATGCGCTTTCATACGTGTTTGTAAACTCCATGGATAACAGATCAAAACCCATGGGTATTTCCGGGGCTTTGCCCAGATTCAAACAGAGTTTTATCACCTCTATAGCCGCCAGAGCTCCCAGAAGGCAGCAAGAAAGAATGCCTCCCGCAGAAAAAAAATCTTTGACCGGCTTTTTACAAAGATTTTTACACGCATCCATGGTTATAGAGGTCCGCCCTTTAAAAACCCAGATCCAACCCTCCCAGGGCATTTGAAGGGCCACGACCGTGGGCGAACCAATCCCGGTCGCTGTTATTGAAGAATTTTCCTCCAGCCAGTCGGCTATGAAGTCGGGTCCGCCCAGTATAACCCTGAAAAATGGCTCTCCGGCATTTTTATCGAGTGAGGGGCCAATTGATTTCGATGGTATATTTTCCACAAGAACATCCGGATTTAAATCTCTTAAATTCTCAAGTATCTCACCGGCGCCTTCTTCGCCCCGTTGAAAACCGCAGACTATATGCCCTATTCCCGATGCCGCAAGGTAATAAAGCAAAGGGGCGGTGGCCTCCGCCGTTTCCCCGAAAACCTGCACACCGCACTCCAGCAACTTTTTTTGCCCTGCACCGCTAATTTCAGGCATAATAATGTGCCTCATGTACCGGTAGATTTGCTCTTTTGGCAGTATCAACGGTCCTCCCCCCGCAAAAATGATCCCATATTCACGTATGTAGATAGATTTACTTTACATTATTTTATACCCGGCAGCTGAATTGTGTCAATTTAAAATTTTTATCCCCAAATCACGGAATAACTATACGGCAGATCAGGAGAATCTTGACTGCGAGGAAAAAATGATGTAAACTAATTATACCCCCATGGAGTATAGGCGCCTCTGGTTCAAAAATTGTATTGCAGGCTCTTCAGGGTATTTTTAAATTTCCCGCGGGGGATTATATAAATACAGGAATCTATTTAATTTAGACCCATGATTATTGCAGGAGGAATGAAAATGTCACATTGCAATTGTGGTCCGGTAAGGTCCGATGTAACATTAAATGTTTCCGGGATGTCGTGCGCACACTGCAAAAAGGCCATAGAGACTTCGGTAAGCATCCTGCCTGGAGTTTCGAAAGTGGAAGCCCACGTTCAAGACGGTAAGGTGGATATATCCTTTGATCCTTCCAGAGTCAGCCTGGAGGACATCAAAAAGGCCATCGAGGATGCTGGGTATGACGTGCAGGATTGAATGGCTTTGAAGCTTTTGGACTGAATTTTGTTCCAGAGGTGGAAAAATCATGGAAAAAGGCTCTGATAAAGAGGTGAGCGGAGAGGAGAACCGGCGAGGCAGCAGGAGAAGGGAAGAAAAGGGGAGCCTTTTAAAAGGTTTTTTTCAAAGCGGTGAAAATTGCGTCCCGAATCTGAGCGCAAAATCAGAAGAACTGGCGGGGATACTTGAGAGGGAGGCGCATGAAAAGAAAAAGGGATAGATCTAAAGATTAGACAAATGCACATTTCTGATGAGATATTTTCAGATATGCAGAATGAATGCTATTTATGTTTATGAAAGATTTTATGAGGTTATGATTCAAACAAAATTTGTTCAATCCTTCCCTTGTGTTACAACCTCATAAAGTCTTTTTTTATTGGTTGAATTTACCCCCGAATTGACCCCGAAAACAAACGGTTCTGCAACAGTCGACCACAAATAGCAGCACCGTCAGGGGGTCGGCTCTAAAGTGAAGGGTGGGAAAAGGGCATCAAAAGCCTTCAGCATTAGGGATTTTTACCACTTGTCTTGGTTGGAATAAAATGTTACACTAAGCTTAGATTGTAGCAGGCAGGGATTTTTTATGCTTACAAAAGGCGACAGAATTTTGATAGCATTTATTTTGTTGAGCGCGTTTTTGATTTTTGCGGGATTTCACGTATACGGGTTCTCCGGAAGCAAAACCTATGCAATCATAGAGATTAACGGCCAGCCTTATCAAAAGATTTCGTTGGGTGAAAACGGGCCCAGACTCCGGGTCAAAGTCCCCGTGCCTCTGGGGGAAAACATTGTGGAGGTCGACAGGAATCGGGTGAGGATGATGTATGCGGACTGTCCTGACAAGGATTGCGTGAGGCAGGGGTGGATCAGCCGCCCGGGTCAGATGCTTGTATGCCTTCCAAACCGAATGGTGGTAAAAATTGAGAGTGACAGAGGAACACGAAACCCTGATATGATAAGTTTTTAAAACAACCATATCGTGGAAGGCATTCCGTTTTTACTGTATGGAAGGATGAATGAGATTGGAACGCTACCACAAAATGGTATACCTTTCGCTCCTGGTAACATTTGGTATAGTGCTGCACATCATCGAAAACATGATACCGGTGCCATTTCCCGTGCCGGGGGCCAAGATTGGTCTGGCTAATATTATTTCGCTTTTGGCCATAGTGCTCTATGGGTGGAAAGAGGGTCTAACGGTTAATATCCTTCGCTGCATAATAGGGTCATTCCTGGTAGGTTCCATGTCAAGCCTGCTGTACAGTCTTGCGGGAGCTGTATCGAGCACTCTGATGATGGCGCTGATTTACGAATACTTCAAAAACACCTTTAGTCTTGCCGGAATAAGCATAATTGGAGGAATAACTCATAATATAGCTCAGATTACTGTTGCAAGCATTATGCTCTCTACTTTCGGACTTTACGTCTACCTGCCCTTTTTAATGATTGTAGGCCTGTTCACCGGATTTTTTACCGGCATCGCGGCCATTTTCATAAGACACAATCTTTTTGCTACTCTAATGAAATTTGAAATACCGGGGGAGGAGAGGAAGTATAATGAAACGAAATTATCGTAGCCCTGCTCTGCTGGTTATAATATTACTGGTGGGTCTGGTTCTCGGGGGTGTTTTGGGCGAGGTTATGGGAAAGTATATACCGATTCTAGCCTACGGCAAGAGTATAGGTCTTTCTACAACAAAGCTGGACCTCGGCATAGCCTCTTTAACCTTTGGCTTTAACGTCAACCTCAACCTGGCGGGCGCCATAGGTCTTATTGCTGCCATCCTGCTGTACCAGAAGATGTAAACGGGGGAATTAAAAAATGTCAAAGCGACTGATTCTGGCTTCGGCTTCACCAAGAAGGCGGCAACTTTTAGCCCAACTGGGTCTTGAGTTTTCCGTAGAACCCAGCAATCACAGCGAAAATCTGGTGGAAAACCTGGCTCCCGGCCCCCTGGCGGTATCTCTGGCTGAACAAAAGGCGAAAGCTGTAGCCCGGCGGCACAGGGAAGGCATTATCATCGGAGCCGACACCATAGTCGCCATCGGCGAAAAAGTGCTGGGTAAACCCGCAAATGCGGAAGATGCCGTAAAAATGCTCACCCGCTTGAGCGGCCGGTGGCATTCCGTTTTCACGGGACTTGTCCTGATCGAGGCGGAGACAAACCGCCAGCTGAGGGGTTATGAAGAAAGCAGGGTAAAGTTTAAAGTCCTGTCCGAAAAAGAAATAAAAAACTACATCAAAACCGGTGAGGTGTGGGACAAGGCCGGGGCATATGCGATTCAGGGCATGGGAGCGCTGTTTGTTGAGAAAATAGAAGGATGCTATTATAATATAGTTGGATTGCCTTTGTATAAATTAAGTACCATGCTGAAGGAATTTGGCATGGAAATACTGTGACACAGGAGGAAGTTTTTTTGGGTAAAAGAGCGGCTCTAACCATCAAGGATTTGCCAAAGGAAGACAGGCCGAGAGAACGCCTTCAAAGATATGGAGCTCAGGTTTTAAGCGATGCGGAACTGCTGGCTTTGTTGATAAGGACCGGTACTCCCGCCGAGTCTGCCCTGGTGCTGGCTCAGAGGGTCTTAAAGGGAGACGGGGGGAAAACGGGCCTTGCTTTTGTGGCTGATGCCAGCATCGAAGAACTTTCTAAAATAAAGGGTATCGGCCTGGCAAAATCGGTTCAGTTAAAAGCGGCCGTAGAGCTCGGGCGCCGGATATATTCGTACGCTAAAAAAGACATTGTAGCTATCAACACACCTCATGATGTCAAAAACCTCTTGATGGAAGAAATGAGGTTTCTGGAAAAAGAACATTTTAAAGTTATATTGTTGAATATAAAAAATCACGTGATTTCCGTTGAGGATATATCCATAGGCAGCCTTAATTCCTCTATCGTGCACCCGAGAGAGGTTTTCAAGCCGGCTATAAAAAGGAGCAGCGCTTCAATTATACTGGCCCATAACCATCCAAGTGGTGATCCCACACCCAGCAGAGAAGATATAGACATAACGAGAAGGCTTTGTGAAGCCGGCAAGATTCTTGGTATAGAAGTAATAGACCACGTCATCATAGGAAATGGAAGTTTTGTTAGCCTCAAAGAGAAAGGAGTAATATAATTCATGGTTTCATTTTTCAAAATGCTGTCTAAAGATATGGGCATTGATCTCGGAACGGCAAACACTTTGGTCCACGTAAGGGGAAAAGGCATTGTACTGAGAGAACCTTCGGTGGTGGCCATTCAAAGGGATACCGGAGCGATCCTGGCTGTGGGTGAAGAGGCCAAGCAAATGATAGGCCGCACTCCGGGTAATATCATTGCCATCCGTCCGATGAAGGACGGAGTGATAGCAGATTTTGACGTGACTCAAAGCATGTTGAAATATTTCATTTCCAGGGCTTTAAAGAGCAGGACCTTTGTTAAACCGAGGGTGGTGGTAGGCATACCGTCAGGGGTTACGGAGGTGGAAAAGCGGGCTGTCATTGATGCCACCCTCCAGGCCGGCGCCAGAGAGGCATATTTAATTGAAGAACCCATGGCGGCCGCCATAGGGGCCGGGCTGGAAGTTCATGAACCCACCGGCAATATGGTGGTCGATATAGGCGGGGGAACTACAGAGGTCGCCATCATATCCCTGGGAGGTATTGTCACCAGCAAGTCCATCCGCATTGGCGGTGATGAGATGGACGAGTCCATTGTCTATTACATTAAAAAAGAATACAATCTTATGATTGGCGAGCGCACCGCGGAAGAGATTAAAATGACCATAGGTTCAGCTTCTCCGCTGCCGCAAGAGCAATCCATGGATGTAAGGGGCAGGGACCTGGTGACGGGGCTTCCCAAAACCATAAAAGTAACTTCGGAAGAGATTCGTGAAGCCCTGGCGGAACCGGTTAACAGCATAATAGAGGCCATAAAGGTTACCCTGGAAAAAACCCCGCCGGAATTGGCAGCGGACATCATGGACCGCGGCATAGTCATGACCGGTGGGGGCTCTCTTCTGTCGGGCCTGGACAAAAGAGTGAACCAGGAAACGGGGATGCCCGTCCATGTAGCCGAAGATACTCTGGACTGCGTGGCTTTAGGCACCGGCAAGGTTTTAGAGGAGCTGGACCGCTTGAGGCGGGTTTTGATTTCGCCTAAAAAAGTCGGTTAAAGGACGTGGTTTTTTTGCGGCGTCTTTTTAAGAACAGGAGATGGTGGCTGCTGTTCTCGGTTTTGACCGCTCTGGTAATACTCATAAATGTTACTTCGCAAAACCACAGCGCTTTCAACAGGATAAGCGCCCCGGTTATAGCCGTATTGAGTCCTGTTCAAAAAGTTTTGTCAAATGTGAGTTTCGCCATTAAGGGTGGGCTTGACTCCATACCGCAATTTTTTTCATTGAAAAAGGAAAATGAAAGGCTAAAAAAGCAGGTGGCTGAACTTGCTCAGTACAGGCAGAGATTTCTGGAATATCAGCAGGAAAATGCAAATTTGCGAAACATGCTTGGGTTGAAACAGCGCAGCTTCCAGTATGACCTCGAAGCGGCGGAAGTTATAGGCAGGGACCCGGGCAACTGGTTCAACGTGATTTTAATAGATAAGGGAACAGGGAACGGTATAGAAAAAGACATGGCGGTAATTACTGATAAGGGTCTGGTGGGGTATACCATCGATGTGGGTAAAAATTACGCCAAAGTACTTCTCATAACCGACGGACGGAGTTCGGTAAGCGCCATGATCCAGAGAACCAGGGATAACGGCATTTTGAAGGGCACCATAGATCCCGCTCCCCGGGGATATGTCAAAATGGTGTTTTTACCTCAGGATGCCAATCTCCTCAAGGGGGATGTGGTGATATCTTCCGGGCTTGGAGGAATAATACCCAAAGGAATCGTAATAGGCGAGATAGTAGAAGCCGATAAGGAACCCTATGATCTTATGCAATATGCCATAGTGAAGCCTGCAGTAGATTTCCAAAAACTGGAGCAGGTCTTTGTGATAAAGAACAGGGGAATCATCCGGGAGGGGAATTGACCATGAGGGTGATGTCGTACGCTCTTATTGTAATTCTGCTCATTATTTTGCAATCTACTGTCATGGCTTTTTTCCAAATAGGGGGAATCCGGCCGGATTTACCGCTGGTTTTTATTTTATGCGTAGCTCTGGTAAAAGGAGAATATCCAGGAGCGTTTTTTGGATTGGTAAGCGGATTGCTTGAAGATATAATATATGGAAGGTTTTTAGGGTTCAACGCCCTGGTTAAATTTCTCACCGGTTATATTGCAGGATACGGGTCTCGCGATATATACAAAGGCCCGGCTATTATAACCATGGGCCTCACTTTTCTGGGTTCCTTTATTTATAACCTCATTTTCATGTTAATCAGCACTTTTCTCGGCCAGATTAATCAGCCATGGAATTTTTTTATGCCGGTCGTATTTCCGACGGCCCTTTTTAATATGTTAATTTCGCCCTTTATATATCATTTGGTTGTCAAGTTGGAACGCTTTTTTGACTATTATTTCAATATAAAATATTAATCTCTGTCTTGAGGGGATTATCGTGGACGTAAAAAAGCTGGAAAAACGGCTTCAAGTTTTTACGGCGGTTGTGGTGTGCGTATTCATTTTTCTAACTACAGGGTTGTCCATGCTTCAGATCGTGAAGGGTGACGAATATGAAAAACTGGCCCAGGAAAACCGAATAAGGCTTATTCCGATTACCGCCCCCAGGGGAACGTTCAAAGACAGGTTCGGCAGAGATCTGGTAAACTCAAGACCCAGCTTTACCGTGTCTTACATGAATGTAAATTCAAAAAAGGAAGAACAGGAAGAAGTTTTTAAGATTCTCAGCGACATCCTTAAGATCCAGCCATATACCGATGTATCGAACGAAAGGTACACAATTGACGAAAATAGAAAGATATATCTCAACCAGGTGCCGGTTGTCGACGGCAATGGAGATGGAAGGCTGGATTCCGGCGACGTCAGGATTGTTGAGGAGTCTACCGGCAGGAAGGTTGTTCCTTTAAAAGTTGATTTCTCTTCCGGGGAGATTGAGTTTGACCTTAAACCGGGCACGGTGGTGCTGGCGTCTTACCGGTATGATACTTTTAAGAATAAGATAAGGGATCAGGGATATAAAAAATACATGCCTGTGCGGTTAAAAACGGATGTGGATTTTCAAACCATTGCCCGGATTGAAGAGCGCCGCCTTCCGGGGGTGGTCATTGAAGTGGAACCTATAAGGAACTACATTTACGGCAATATAGGTTCCCATATATACGGATATGTGGGGGAAATAAACAGGGAAGAACTGAACGCCCTGAAGGATAAAGGCTACCGGCCCGGTGATTTAATAGGCAAGATGGGCCTTGAAAAGGTGCTGGAACCCTATTTGAAGGGAAAAGACGGAGGCCAGCAGGTGGAGGTAACCGCTACGGGAAAGCCCATAAAGGTGCTGGGAACACAGGAACCCGTGCCGGGAGCCACCGTCAATTTAACAATTGACGCCAGAATTCAGCAGGTGGCTGAAAACGCCCTGAGGGAACAGATGCTGAAGCTCCAAACGGACAGGCACAAACCTTTTCCCAACGCGAAAAGGGGAGCAGTGGTGGCGCTCAATGTTAAAACCGGTGAAATCCTGGCCATGGTCAGCCTCCCGGATTTTGACCCCAATATGTTTGCACGGGGTATTACCCAGAAAGAATGGAATGAATTATCCCGCAACCCTTTGAAGCCCATGGTCAACCTTGCGGTCGCCGGCACATATCCGCCGGGTTCGGTCTTTAAAATGGTCACCGCTACGGCGGCTCTAGAGAAGAAGGTAACCACTGAGAAAGAATACATCTATGACCCCGGCGTATACTGGACTATTGCACCCAAAAAAGATTGGAAACCCGGTGGCCACGGAACGGTCAATATAGTGAAAGCCCTGGCGGAGTCCTGCAATATATTCTTTTATGAAATGGGGAGGCGGCTGGGAATAGACAATATTGAAAAGTACGCCAGGATGTACGGTCTGGGAAATCTTACGGGAATAGAACTGCCGGGGGAGAAGGCCGGTACGGTCGCCAGCAGAAAGTATAAAGCCGCCGTCTTCAAACGAGCCGAGGATAAGATATGGTATCCGGCCGAGACACTGGATGCGGCCATAGGACAGGGCTATCACAGCTTCACACCACTGCAGATTGCGGATTACGTTGCGGCCATAGCCAATGAAGGTTACTGGATGAAGCCGCACCTGATAAAATCCATCGTAGATGCCAGCGGCAAAGTCATTTTGGAAAAAAAGCCTGAAGTTGGCGGTACGGTTGATGTTTCTAAAAAAACCTTTGAAATCATAAAAAAGGGCATGAGGCAGGTGGTCCTGCCCGGAGGAACCGCCTATTCCGTGTTTTCAGATTTTCCTATTCCCGTGGCGGGGAAAACGGGTACCGCTCAATGGGATTTGACGAAAACCCCTCACGGGTGGTTTGTGGCTTTTGCTCCCTTTGACGACCCGGAAATAGCGGTGGTGGTGTTTATAGAGCAGGCCGGTTCCGGAGGAGTTACCGGTGGTCCCGTGGCAAAAGCAATCTTGGAATCTTATTTTCATTTAAACGACAACAGCAGCCAGGAGGATTACCTTGTTCAACCTTGAACCGGAATCTTTACAGATTCTGGTTTTTTATGTAGGAAAAGAAGGAATTACCTGATTTATGAAGAATAATGATACATGTAAGCGGTGCTATTGGAGGGAATTGACCATGACTAATGAACCGGTGATAATTAAGGGTACGAGAGATGGTATAACCATAATTGTTGAAAGCGATATGGATTTTCAATACTTAAAAAACGCCATTTACGAAAAGCTGGAGCGAGGCCGGGACTTTTTTATCGGAGGTAAAGCCCGACTGAAGGTTAAAAATGGGTCGCTAAATCGGGATGATTACTTCGAACTGGAAAAACTGCTGATGGATTTCGGTATGAGCCTGCAAGAGGCCAGCTCTCCGAGTACCCTCATTTTCCCCAGACCGCACCGGGATAGAGTGTTGCTCTTAAAGAGGACCTTGCGCTCCGGGCAGAAGGTCACCTATAAAGGCACCGTGGTGGTCCTTGGAGATGTCAACCCCGGCAGTGAGATAGTCGCTACGGGAGACATTTTGGTGATGGGAGCCTTGAGAGGCCTTGCCCATGCCGGAGCCCGGGGCGACAAAAGCGCCATAGTTGCAGCATTTAAACTCCAGCCGACCCAGCTCCGGATTGCCGATGTCATATCCAGACCGCCTGAGGGGAAAAACGAGGCACCGCAATTCCCGGAAATCGCCCGCTTAAAAGATAAAATCATAGTGATCGAACCGTATTACATGCCAAACAGTGAAGGTATAAAAAGGAAGAAGGAGGGAACTAAATGAGTCAGGTCATTGTAATTACTTCGGGAAAAGGGGGGGTTGGCAAGACTACGACCACGGCCAACATAGGGACAGGGCTCTCTCTTTACAAACAGAGAAAAGTGGTATTGGTGGACGCCGATATAGGTCTGAGAAATCTTGATGTAGTAATGGGTCTGGAAAACCGCATAGTTTACGACCTGGTGGATGTAACTCACGGCGTCTGCAGACTGAAGCAGGCTCTAATAAAGGACAGGCGTTTCGAAAACCTCTACCTGCTGCCCGCCGCTCAAACAAAAGATAAAACCGCCGTCACGCCGGACCAGATGAAGAAATTGTGCGAAGAACTCCGCAAGGAGTTTGATTACGTTTTGATAGATTGCCCCGCGGGCATTGAGCAGGGCTTTAAAAATGCCATAGCCGGAGCCGACAAGGCCATTATCGTTACCACACCGGAGGTATCGGCCGTGAGGGACGCCGACAGGATAGTGGGCCTGTTGGAAGCCGCGGGCTTTGAAGAACCGAAACTCATAATTAACCGCATAAGGCCCGATATGGTAAAACGCGGAGATATGATGGATATAGACGACATGATCGATATACTGGCCATTGACTTGCTCGGCGTAGTACCCGAAGATGAAAAGATAGTGGTTTCCACCAACAGAGGTGAACCGGCCGTAGCCGACAGCACTTCGAGAGCCGGTCAGGCCTATCGAAATATAACCAGGAGGCTGGAAGGGGAGGAAGTTCCCTTGATGACCCTGGAAAATGTGGAGCCTACCTTTATGGATAAACTGAAAATGTTGTTCGGGTTAAAAGCCCGCATAAGATAAAAAGGGGGGGGAGTCGTGGATTTTTTAAAAATTTTCGGCAAAGAAGATGTTTCGAGCAAAGACATCGCCAAAGAGAGGTTGAGGCTCATACTTGTTCACGACAGGGCCAATGTATCTCCAAAATTCTTGGAAATGATAAAGAGCCAGCTTATCAACATGATTTCCGATTACATGGAAATTGACCAGGAAGGCCTTGAAGTGAAACTTACGCGCATGCAGAAAGATGAAGATATAACGGTACCGGCCCTTGTGGCAAATATACCAATCAAGAGGGTAAAACACCTGGCGAAAATCTGAAGGAGGAATTTTTTCTGTGAAAATGGGACAAGAGGTCTTTGCCGTCGATATCGGTACCAGGACCATCGTGGGCCTGGTGGTCCGGAAAGAGGGCAGAGGCTTTTCAATCCTGGCGCAGGAGATGGTGGAGCACGAAAGCCGGGCCATGTACGACGGCCAGATACACGACGTGGAAGCCGTAGCCAGGAATGTGCGGCGTGTTAAGGAATCCCTGGAAAAGAAATTGGGGCACAGGTTGGAAAAAGTCGCGGTAGCCGCTGCCGGCAGGGCCCTTTTGACGGTGGAGGCCGCCGCCAGTAAAGAGACGTCCCCTTACGTGGAAATCACCGGGGATGATATCCGGAGTCTCGAGGTGGATGCACTGGCCAATGCGGTGAAAACCCTTTCGGGTAAAAACAGCTCCGGGACCTTTGAAAATTACCATTGTGTGGGTTACAGTGTAATAAAATGGTTTTTGGAGGACGACCCGCTGGATAACCTGCTCGGTCAAAAAGGGAGGAGCATTTCTGTAAAAATAATTGCCACATTTCTTCCGCGGGCGGTGGTGGAAAGCCTTCTCACCGTATTAAAGAGATGTGATCTTGAGCTTTACAGCATTACTTTAGAGCCGATAGCTGCCAGCAGCGTGGTGGTCCTGCCCAATATGAGAAAGCTCAATATCGCCCTGGTGGACATCGGGGCCGGTACGTCGGACATAGCCCTGTCGAGGGATGGCAGCATTTTTGCCTACGGAATGGTGCCCATGGCCGGGGATGAGATAACCGAAAAGATATGTGAGACTTTTCTTCTGGATTTCGACGAAGGGGAGAGGGTGAAGAGGGAACTCCTGACCAAAGATCGCATACAGTTCCGGGATATCCTCGGCCAGGAGCATGAGATTCCCTCTGCGGATGTACTGGAAGCTATCAAACCTGCTGTATTTCAGCTGTCTTCGGAAATAGCCAGGAAGATAGTGGAATTAAACGGCAAAACTCCGGCTGCGGTTCTCTGTGTTGGAGGAGGAAGCCTCATGCCCGGCCTTACGGAATACATAGCAGCCAACCTGGAATTGCCAAAGGAGAGGGTAGGAATTCGCGACAGAGAAAGCATTAATTTCGTCAAAGGTGGAGAAGGGCTTTCAGGGCCTTTTGCCGTAACTCCCATCGGCATAGCGGTAAATGCCCTTGAAGGTACAAATTTATCTTTTATAAAGGTGCGTGTCAATGAAAAATTGATCAATATACTGGGTCAGCAAAAACCGACGGTGTTAAACGCTCTGCTGCACGGGGGGATAGCTCCCGCCGATATTTTCGGCAGGCCGGGCATGGCTCTGACCTTTAAATTAAACGGAGAACTGAAAATAGTAAAAGGGAAGCCTCCGAGGCCGGCCGTTGTTACCATGGATGGAGAGCAAGTCGGCCTGAACGCCGAGGTGGCCGACAACGCGGTAATTAAATTTGAACCTGCCTGTAGCGGCGAAGACGCCCGGGCGAAGATAAGAGACTTTCTGAGGGATGAAGATAAGATGTGGATAAAGATAAACGGGCGGGAGTTCAGCGTGGATCCTCATATAACGATGAACGGCAGCCCGGCGTCCCCCGATGACGATATAGCAGATGACTCCGAGATAATTGTAAAGAGAAGGGAGTTGATTTTGAGCGACATTTTTAACATCATTTCCTTCAAGCCCGAGGGAATGACCGGAAAACTTGTGATGAAAATAAACGGCCTCGACGCGGGCTTTACAAGCCCTGTAAAATCCGGGGACGAGGTGGAGATATACTGGAAAAACTTGCCTTAGAAAATAAATATTTATGAACGGATTCAGATTATGGTATAATGGTTATCGGATTGTTGGGAGGATTTATAAATGGATCCGAAGCTTTTAAAAAACGTTGACTACCCAATTTTGATAATCATTATACTCATAACGGTTATGAGCGTCTTGATAATAAGCAGCGCCACCCATGCCACCGCTCCGGGAGGTAGTTTTCACTACGCCAAAATGCAAATAATATGGTTTTGCCTGGGGCTGGTGGCGATGATGCTCGTAATGGCGTTGGATTACCATACCATAGCTCAGTGGTCCAGCATAATTTATGTTTTAAATATAGGGGCCCTTCTTGCGGTAATGATTATAGGTAAAGAAACCATGGGGGCTCAGAGATGGATTCCGATCGGCCCTTTCAGTTTTCAACCCTCGGAGTTTGCCAAACTTGCGACCATTATCACACTGGCCAAACACATAGAAAGAAAAAAGCATTTAAATAGCATCGGGGATCTGGCCCCCATTTTTGTGCATGTGGCACTTCCCATGATTCTCATCATGAAACAGCCGGACCTGGGTACCTCCCTGGTGCTGATGGCGATTATGTTCGGAATGCTTTTTATAGGTGGGATAAGTTACAAACTGCTGGGGGAAGTAATAGGCGCGGGCATTCTTTCAACCCCGGTTCTATGGCATTTTTTAAAGGACTATCAGAAAAAAAGGCTTCTGGTTTTTCTCAACCCCAACGTAGACCCCTTGGGAGACGGCTACCATGTCATTCAATCAAAAATAGCCATTGGCTCCGGCAGGATTTTTGGCAAAGGGTTGTTTCAGGGAACCCAAAACCAGCTGGACTTTTTGCCGGAACAGCACACCGATTTTATTTTTGCTGTATTGGGTGAGGAACTGGGTTTTGTAGGAGGCCTCTTTCTTTTTGTTTTGTTTTTCAGTTTAATATACCGAACCATTCAGGTGGCATTCAAGGCCAGGGATCTGCTGGGCACTTACATGGTAATAGGGATTGCGACAATGTGGACGTTTCAGGCGATGGTTAATATCGGGATGACTCTCGGCATTATGCCGGTTACGGGGATACCGCTCCCTTTTATGAGCTATGGAGGGAGTTCTTTCCTCATGAACATGATGGCTGTGGGGCTGGTATTGAATGTGGGTATGCGCCGTCAGAAGATCTTATTCTAATTTTAAAATGGTGAAAAAGACTTAAGATAGTCCATCTATCTTTTTTTTTGTAATAAACGAGCCCTCACCAAAATAGATATATATAAGAAATGTGTGGGGGTGTCTTTTGTGTATTACTATGAGCGGCCATGGAAGAAGAAGTTGTGGCTTGAAAGCACTCATTTGAAAAAAATAATCGTTTGCATGACAATCCTGATAGCCGTGTTGATGTTAAAAAGGTTTGATGCTCCCTTTACAGATTTCCTCCTTTCCAGAATAAACTATTATTTCTTCGTGTACAGTTATGACTATGAAGACCTGGCAAAGGCAATCCGTGAGATTCCAAAAAAGGCGGAGGAATTACCGGTTTTCAAGCAGCTGGGGGCCGGCCAGTTTATTCTTCCTGTCGCCGGTGAAATAACTTCAACTTACGGTATGAGGATGCACCCCGTTTTAAAGGTGGAAAGAATGCATAATGGGATTGACATTGTCCAAAAAGAGGGGACTCCCGTAAAAGCCGCCATGGCCGGCAAAGTCTATTCCGTGGAAGAGCAATATGAATTGGGGCGAGTTGTAAAAATAATGCATGAAAACGGATTGATGACCGTCTATGCCCATCTTAAAGACATCTACGTCAAGGAGATGGAACCGGTAGAACAGGGACATATAATAGGAGCCGTTGGGAAAAGCGGTCTTGCGGAGACACCTCACCTCCACTTCGAGGTCTGGCAAGACGGTAAACCCCAGGATCCGGAAAAATGGATTCATGTTCCAAAAAAGCCATAATAGGGGGAATTGTATGACCTTAAAAATGGCGGGAATAAGGATCAGGATAGACTTTTTTTTTATTTTTATCCTGGTTTCGGCTGCGCTCGCGGGTTTTTTAAATGATGTTCTGTCTTTAGCTCTGGCGCTGGGCTTTCACGAAATGGGTCATCTGCTGTCGGCGCGGGAACTGGGGCTCAAGGTTGACGAGCTGGAATTGCTGCCCTTCGGCGGTAGGATTAAGATAAAAAGTTTTGACGAAGCCCTGCCGGAACACCAGATACTCACCGCCCTGGCGGGCCCCATGTTCAATTTTGCCGCCTCAGTTCTTCTTTTTTATCTGATAAGCCAAAAAATCCTCTCCGGTCAAATTGGAAATACCATGATTAATTACCAGCTCATACTGGGTTTTTTTAATTTGGTCCCTGCTCTTCCTCTGGATGGCGGGAGAATTTTTGTTGTATGGCTTCGGCGGTATTTGAATTATCTATCCGCAATCCGAATTGCCTGCAGAGTGAGTAAAATCATATCCATGTTGCTTGTTGTCGCAGCCGTCGTTCAGGGAGTTTTTTTAAAAAGGTTTTTATTAAATTTTGTCATAGCGGGCATTTTTTTATTCGCCCATGCATTGAAGGAGGAGAATGAAGCGCCCGCCGCTTTCATAAAACAGGTGGCAAAAAAGAGGGAAAGTCTGCTCAAAAAAGGATGTTTGCCGATAGAATCCGCAGTTGCCACCGGTGGGGCATCCGTCAGGGATGTACTTTACATGTTTACTCCCCACAGGTATTTTTTGCTCTTTGTAGTGGATGACCAGATGCACATAAAGAAGTATTTAACGGAAACGGAAATTTTTAACAAAATTCTTCAACAGGGATTAGACATTAAGGTAGATGACTTGATATAATAAAGAGGGAATAATAAATAAAGAATGTCATGATAAAAGGTCTGGAGGCGTCACATTGAATATAGATAATTTCATGGAAAATACTTTACCAAGGGTTTCAAAACCGACACGGTATATAGGCAATGAGTATAACAGCATCCATAAGGATAAAAGCCGTGTAAAAGTTCATATAGCCCTGGCTTTTCCGGATGTATACGAAGTGGGGATGTCCCATCTCGGGATAAAGATATTGTACCACCTGTTAAATGAGCGGGATGATATATACGCCGAAAGGGTTTTTACGCCGTGGGTGGACTTCGAAAAATTCCTGAGAGAAAATAAAGTGCCCCTTTTCAGCCTTGAAAGCAGGACACCTCTTTCGGAGTTTGATTTTGTGGGATTCACCCTCCAATATGAGATGAGCTACAGTAACATATTAAATATGCTGGCCCTGGCCAACATCCCCATTTTTTCGGCGGATAGGAACGAAAACCACCCGATTGTAATAGCAGGTGGACCTTGCGCCTATAATCCCGAGCCCCTGGCTGAAATAATTGACTTTTTTGTCATCGGTGAGGGGGAAGAGGTCATCCTCGAGATTATGGATTTATACAAAGCCTGTAAGGGTAGAGGCGGTAAAAGAAGGGAGTTTTTGGAGGCGGTCGCAAGCATCCCCGGAGTATATGTGCCGGCTCTTTACGATGTTACATATAATGATGATGGGACCATAAAGGGGTTTTCGCCAAAAAAAACCGGAATTCCCGAAAGGATACAAAAGCGGGTGATAAAAGATCTGGATACGGCATATTACCCCACCAAATTTGTGGTGCCCTACATGGACATAGTCCATGACAGGGCCATGCTGGAAATTTTTAGGGGGTGCAGCCGCGGATGCCGGTTCTGCCAGGCGGGCATGATATACAGACCCGTCAGGGAAAAGTCGGTGGCTCGTCTGGAGAAGCTGGCAAGGGATATCATAAATTACACCGGATATGGAGAAATTTCTCTCACCTCTTTGAGCACCAGCGACTACTCGGCACTTAAAGAATTGACGGAAATACTGACAGATGAATTCCGCCGCTGCCAGGTGGGTATTTCATTGCCCTCGCTCAGAATTGACGCTTTTTCGCTGGACCTGGCCAGTAAAGTCCAGGAGATTAAAAAGAGCGGCCTTACATTCGCGCCTGAAGCGGGAAGTCAGAGGCTCCGGGATGTAATCAACAAAGGTGTCACGGCCGATGACCTCCTGACTTCGGTAAGAGATGCTTTTTCATGCGGCTGGAATACCGTTAAGCTTTATTTTATGATAGGCCTCCCCACCGAGACCTACGAGGATATTGCAGGTATTGCGGAACTGGCCCGGGCTGTGGTGGATGTTTACAGAGAAGTCAACGGCCACACCCGGGGGCTTAAAGTCACCGTCAGCACGTCCACCTTTGTGCCCAAGCCCTTTACCCCTTTTCAGTGGGAGGCCCAGATCCCTCTTTTGGAAATAGAGAAACGCCAGAAGTTTTTAAAGGAGATGCTCAGGGGCAAAAATATTTTTTACAGCTGGCACGATGGGAGGCTGAGTTTTCTGGAGGCGGTCTTTTCAAGAGGGGATAGAAAACTCAACAGGGTTTTACAGATAGCCCATGAAAAGGGCTGCAGATTCGACGGCTGGAGCGATCTCTTTTCTTTTGAAAAGTGGATGGATGCATTTCGCGACGCCGGAGTTTCGCCTGAGTTTTACGCCTATCGGGAAAGGGCGAATGATGAACTGTTCCCCTGGGAGATTGTGGACCCGGGCATCGACAGAAGGTTTTTGCTCAGAGAAAGGGAGAAAGCCAGAAGAGGAGAAGTTACTCCCGATTGCAGGTTTGACCGCTGCCATGCTTGCGGGATTAAACGCATGAAGGATGGTGGATTTTGTGAAAATAAGAGTGAAGTTTGAGAAAGGCGAGCCGGTAAAATTTATATCACATCTTGATACCGTGCGCACTTTTGAAAGGGCGATGCGGCGGGCAAAGCTGCCTCTTGCTTTTTCCCATGGATTTACTCCTCATCCCAGGATGGTTTTTGCTTCGGCGCTGCCGGTCGGGATTACGAGTAGCGGAGAATATTTTGATGCCGAGTTTTACGAAAACATTGCCCCTGACGAAGTGGGCTGCCGGTTAAACTCCGCTTTGCCTGAAGGTATTAAAATAAAAAAAGTCGGTTTTGCCGACGGGAAATTTCCCTTATCGGCGATCAACAGAGCCCTGTACAAAGTGATAGTCTCAAGCGGTGCGGCTGCCGCGGACTGGGAAAGCGCCGTTACGTCTCTATTGAGTCAAACGAATATAATTGTAGACAAGGTCTTAAAGGATAAAACAAAAAGGGTGAATATTGCGCCGCTGATTGATAACATAAGTATCGTCAACGTCTCCAGCGGAAAAGTTGAACTCAGGATGGAGCTATCTACGGGGCAGGGGGGAAGCGTCCAGCCCCAGGTCATAGTCTCGGAGCTTTCCAGAATACTTTCAAAGGAGCTTAGTTTAGACCTGGTTCACAGGCTGGACCTTTTTCTAAAAAAAGGACAGATAAGGATATCCCCTCTTTAAAACCGGGCGCATCCGCTTTGCCTCTATTCGAAATTTTTGCTGCTGCGAGGAGCTGATCAGCATATGTCAAAGGAGATTGTGGTCGATGTTGACAGGGATAGAATAAGGGTGGCGGTTCTGGAAGACAGGGAACTGGTGGAAATTTATGTGGAAAAGAGTTACAGTGAACGGGTTGTGGGGAACATTTACAAGGGCAGGGTGGCAAATGTTCTGCCGGGCATGCAGGCAGCCTTTGTCGATATAGGCCTGGGAAAAAACGCTTTTTTATATGCAGGGGATATAAATCTACACATAGACGCTCATAGTTCAGAAGATGAAGAACTTATAGAAGGTTTAAAAAAAATGTCCATTAACGACATGCTGAAGGTGGGCCAGGACGTCCTTGTGCAGGTTGTAAAAGAACCCATAGGCACCAAAGGCGCCAGGGTATCGACTAATATTACCCTTCCCGGACGATACCTGGTGTTAATGCCGATGGTGGACTATGTGGGAATCTCCAGACGCATCGAGAGGGAAGAAGAGAGAAACCGCCTGAAAGCTCTGGCAGAAGAAATAAGACCGCCTCATATGGGGCTCATCGTGAGAACCGTTGCCGAAGGGGTCGGCAGAGATGAATTAAAGGCGGATATGGATTTCTTAAAACTCCAGTGGAACAGCATCATCCAGAGACAGACGGGCGGGACTTCGCCAAGGCTCATTTATAAAGACATGAACCTTATAGGGAGAATTGTGAGGGATTATTTTACCCGGGAGATAAATAAGTTTTACATAAACGATCCCGGCGAATATGAAAAGGTAATGGAACTTTTATCGGTGCTTTCACCTTCGTTGCGGGAACGGGTTACCCTTTACCGCGGCCAGGAGGAGATTTTCGAATACTTTAATATTGAATCCGAGATCGACAGGGCGTTACAGAGAAAGGTCTGGTTGAAGTGTGGGGGGTATATAGTGATTGATAGAACCGAAGCCCTCACGGTGGTGGACGTTAATACCGGCAAATTTGTGGGCAGCATAGACCTTGAGGATACTGTTTTAAAAACCAATATGGAAGCCGCGCGGGAAATCGCAAGGCAATTGAGGCTTCGGGATATAGGGGGGATAATTATTGTGGACTTTATTGACATGGCGTCACACGAGCACCAGAAAATGGTCATTTCGGCTCTTGAGGAGGAACTGAAAAAAGACAGGACCAGGGCACATATCCTGGGGCTGACTCAGCTTGGGCTTGTAGAATTGACCCGAAAGAAAGTGCGGCAGAGCCTGGATGAAGTGCTGGAAAAAGTATGCCCGTACTGTGATGGAAAGGGAAGGATACTCTCCGAAGAAACTGTGGCTAAAAAGGTGGAACGGGAACTTGACAGGATATTCCGGGAGAGAAAGGGGGAAGCGGTACTCCTGGAAGTGCATCCATCGGTGGCTTCGGTGGTTATAGGTACCGGTGGGAACCGCCTTGCCCAGCTGGAAAGTCGATTTGAAAAATACATTTTTATCAGGGGCAACGAAAGCCTTCATCCGGAAGAAATAAGGGTTAAGGCCGTGGGGAGCAAGGCAAAGTTGGAGAGCCTTGCCATGCCCGTTCGGGAAGGGCAGGTAATAGACGTGCTTATCGACGAAGTACACGCATCTAACCCGAAGGACGGAATAGCCCGTGTAGACGGGTACATTATAGATGTGGAGGAAGGTGCGACACTTCTGGGAGAAAAGGCGAGAGTGGAGATTTATAAGGCTTTTAGAACTTATGCAAAAGCAAGGTTAATTTAAATAAAGTTTCGATAAAAACCGGGGAAATTACCCGGATTTTTTTTAACTATTGAATCAAGTTAATTAACGAAAATTGCAGCATAACTTTGCCGATGTATTTATTTTATTGGCGGCTTTTTTAGTAACCCCAAAAACCCCTATTGCATATATTATATCAGGACCGGATAAAGTAAAGTTACCATCGGCAGGATGGCAATCTACACCCAATCAAATATAAAATTGGCAAAAGGGAGGAGGTCATTTTAGATGGGCGGTGGAGTTGGCGGCCCCGGCGGGTTTTTTGGAGGCAGAGCGGCATTTGCATTATTCCTGATACTAATTCTGCTATTTTTTGCCGATGACTAAACACATGGGAGGGAGAATAAATGGCAGATGGATTTGGTTTCTTCGGAAGAAGATTTGCCTTCGCCCTGTTTTTAATACTGATCTTGCTGTTTTTCGCCGATGACTAAAACAATAAGCCGTGTTTCGTGAATGAGGCACGGCGCTATAAAAGGGCCGTGCCTTTTAAGGCACGGCTTCAGCTGTTTTTTGTTTTGTCCTCCGTTTTACCGCCGTTTTTTGTCTCTGAGCCCGAACCCTCTCCGGCAGAAAGGGCTTTCATCAAGTTTAAGAGCACAGCCGGATTTAGTTTTTTATCCGATGATCCGCCGCCCATAGATCCCAGCAGGCTTGCCGCCATTTCTTTCAGTTCCGAAACTCCCGGTTTTGACCCGGAACTCTTTACTTCGAATTTTAGGTCTTGCGAGTTCAAAAAGCTTATAATGCCCAGCAGGTTGCTTAAAGCCAGGAGGCTTACAAGCTCGCTAATATTTTGCCCCCGTTGACCGTGAATTACTTCCAAAATGGTCGCAAGCAAGTCGGCTCTTGCGGTATTGTTGTCGTTTTCGGCCATATTCACCGCCCCCACTTATCGGAAATCTTCAAAATTCAAACCACCCGTTAAATCGCGGGTTTTTTGCTGCAAAGATTTCCTGGCCTCTGTTAAGGCCTTATTTGTTGCCTGTACGATTGATTGCTCTAAAATTCTTTTTGAGTCGGGACTTATTTCATCCATATAAAAGGTGACATTCACGATTTCTTCAAGACCGTTGGTTTCTACTACCACCTTTTGATCGTCGGATTCACCGGTAAAGCGGGCCTCCTCAAGGTTTTTTTTCATCCGTACGATTTCCTCCTGGAACGCTTTAGCCATTTTCGCCATGTCCTGCCACACTGTCCTGCACCTCCATGAATGTTATCAGTTCTAATATATGCCTTTATGAATGCAAAAAAGAACAAAAAAATAGGGCTCACCGCCTTTGAAGCGGAAGCGGGTTTTTCAAACGCCGGCCTCCCTGCTTTTAAAAACACAGGGATTTACTTGCGGCAGTGTTTACCCTAAATGCTTTTACCGTCCTGTTCGGCCAAAATATTTAACAGATTTTGTACATCTTTGGAAACCTGAGGTATTTCGTCGTTGTGCTGACTGGCTTTGTTGACTTTCGCCATCTTTTCTGCTTCGAAGGACTCGTGAATCATAGTCAACAGCTCTGTCAGCGCGTCTAAATTAATTTTTTGGTCCGGTTGTTGAGGCTTGAAGACATTAAAAACCGTTACCATTATATCAAGCAGTTCCTGACTTTTTGAGCTCATAAATGGCTTTATGGCTTTTAAAAGCTGGAGATCATCTTCGGATACGGAAAGCATCTTCAATATTCTCCCTCCCTATTATCAAAAATGACGCTTCTTTCTGAAATTTTTCAAAGTCTCTTCCGACGTTCCAAAGGAATTAATCAATAATATTAAAATTAAAAAAAGGTTAAAGGGGTTGGGCTTTGGCCGGGGATTGCCGTCGGGTTTGTCGTTTTCGGGATTATCGTTTTTGGCGATTTTCATTCAAATACCCCCTTTGCAGGTTTCTCTTCTAAATTATTATATGAATAAAAGGGTTAAAAGGGTGCCGGAATAAGCGCTGAAAAATGAAGCAAACTAAAAACAAAACCGTGGAGGGTGATGATATGCATATATTAAAATTTAAAAAGCTTAAAATGGCAGTGATATTTATGCTGACGGCAGCCCTGATGATTACAGGCGTTGCGCTAAACCGAAGACAGGCTTTACAAACCCAGAGTCTGGCGAATAATTACGCCGTTTCAGCCAGGGGGGGCGATTATGTGCTTCTGGCAAGGCTGGTTTCCGGTGAGGCTCGCGGAGAGCCTTACGTCGGCCAGGTGGGAGTGGCCGCGGTAATCTTGAATCGTGTGAGGCATCCCAGATTTCCCGGTTCGGTTCCCGGAGTTATTTTTCAGCCGGGCGCTTTCGAGTCGGTGCGAAACGGCCAAATCTGGGCAAAATATCCTTCAAGAAGCAATTTTAACGCAGCTCGGGATGCCATAAACGGTTGGGATCCCACTTACGGCAGTCTGTATTTTTGGAACCCCTATAAAAGGGTAAGCCCCTGGATCTGGACTCGCCGCATAATAACGCGAATAGGCAGGCATGTGTTCGGAAGATAAAAAAATCGATGGAGGGATATTGTTGAAAAAAGCATATGTATGGATTATAAGCCTTCTGGTGCTTTTCGGCCTGGCCCTGGGGTTCTGGTCTATATCAAACAGGGCATATTCGGCGGAAAATGCACTGGAGGCGGCATACCAGCGGGGTTTTTACAATCTGATCGACCAGGTGAACAATTTGAATCTACTCATATCAAAGAGCATGGTTACCTCTTCGGATTTGCAGAGAATAATGACCCTGACCACCTTGTGGCATCAAGCCGAAGCAGCCCGGGACAGTCTGTCTCAACTGCCGCTGGGGGACCGGGACATGACATACAGCCAGAAATTTTTCGCCCAATTGGGGGATTTTTCTTACAGCCTGGCCAAGAAAGTTGTTGCAAAAGAAAGTATAACGGACGCTGAATGGTCGAAAATGGAAGTATTTAAAAAAAATATTCAGATTCTGAGCAGAGAACTTCGCGGTCTCCAGGATAACGTAGCCTCCGGCAGGATAAGGTGGGAAAGCCGGCGTTTTACCGTGGGGAAGTTAAAAAATTTACCTCAGGGCATGGCGGATAGCTTTGCGCGGATAGATAAAAAGTTGAAAGAGGAAGCCCCAACCATTACTTATGACGGGCCGTTTTCAGACCATGTGGAAAACGTAAAGCCCAGGGGGGTAACAGGTAAACCGGTGAACGACACGGAGGCTATAGAAATAGCAAAGAGGTTTATCGGGAGTGAGAAAAGAGGCAATTACAACATTAACATAACCGGCAGAACCAGGGGGGTCTTGCCCGCATATAACATTGAATTTACAAGGCCCGGGAGCAGCTCGCCGGAAATCGTCATGGACGTGAGCCAGACCGGTGGCCATGTAATCTGGTTCTTAAACACCCGGGACATAGGCGAAAAAAAACTGGACATCAGGCAGGCGGTTGAAAGAGCCAGAAATTTCCTGATGGTCAGGGGATTTGGCGATATGGAGCCTACCGGTTCATTGAGAGACGATAATACGGTGACAATAACTTTTGTGCCAAAGATGGGCGAAATACTTCTTTATCCCGATTTTATAAAAGTCGAGGTGGCCCTGGATAACGGCCAGGTTGTCGGATTTGATGCCGTTTCATATTTGACGTTTCATACGAGCCGCAATCTCCCGCAGGTTAAACTTACAAAGCAGGATGTCGTGAAAAAATTGAACAGGAATTTAAACGTGAAAAGGGTCAGGCTTGCGGTGATACCCGATCCCGCACTGCGCGAAAAGCTCTGTTATGAAGTAGACGCCAGGTTGAAAGACGAGCGATACTTAATTTATTTCAACGCAGTAAACGGACAAGAAGAACAGATTCTCAAAGTGGTGGAAACCGAAGAAGGTACTATGACTATGTGATAAAGCGTAACTTAATTGATGGGGGATGAATAATTTATAAGTAGAAACAGGTTAAGGGGGGTTGTAGGTGGAAAATTTTACTGCGGAAAATGCAAAAGCGGAAGTTGCAGAGACGGCGGGCGAAATAAACACGCAAGAGATAGACTTTTTTAACGATATATTTATAATTTTTCTGGTGCTGGCAATATTGACACTGGTCGGATGAGCGGGCAAGGCCCGCTTTAATTTTTTTTAGTAACAATCACGAATAAAACCGTGGCGGCATAATATATATAAGTATTAATATATAGCGGGTGCGCGGAAAAAATTAAAATGGGAGGGTTCCATATGTCTTGCATAAAGGACCTGATAATCAACCCTGACGGGCAGAGCAGAGCGTCGCTGGCATATTTATTATTGCTTGCCAATGTCCTAGGGGTTGCAATATTTTTGGAGGGCAATAAAAGCACTATTTCCAGAGTAGCAGCAGAAAGAGGTCCAGATAATGCGGGGGTTAAAAGTACCGGAGGATATACTGCCCCGCAAGATTTCGATGAAACTTCAATGGGCAATGTCGCATCCATTAATGCCGGGAATGCTGAAGTCGTGGACAATAAAGGGGAACCGGGCCATCCGGAGCTCAAGAGTGATGTTCTCTCATTAGTGCACGGAGCAGGGCGGGTGGAGAAAGACACGAAGTCAAACCATGAAGACGAACATTCGAAAAGGGAAAGGTTTAAAGAAAAGGTCATCGACTTTAAGGAAGCGGCCTCTGAAAGAAAAAATCAGGATACCAGAGAGCCGTTAAAAACACTTGTCTGGCGATTTCCCGGAGGAGAGCAAATGCGGAATCGTTGACAGATAGGCCCGGCTTGTGTTAAAATAGCATGGGTGGTGACTTGCGCCGGCCACCGCACGGGACAGGTCTTAAAAATATTACCTGGATTCCCGGCGAGTTAAAGGAGGATGATGTGTGTGTATGCGATAATTGAGACCGGCGGTAAACAGTACAGGGTTTCCGAAGGCGATATAATCCGCGTTGAAAAGCTGGCGGCTGCTGAAGGGCAGGTCGTCGAATTTGACAAAGTGCTGGCCGTTTCCAGGGACGGCGAGCTTTTGGTGGGGAAACCCTGGGTTGAGAACGCAAAAGTTACGGCAACGGTCTTAAAGCACGGCAAAGGCGATAAGATCATTGTGTTTAAGTACAAGCCCAAGAAAAACTATCGCAGGAAGCAGGGCCATCGCCAGCCCTTTTCGGAAATAAAGATTGAAAAAATAGAAGGATAGCATGATAAGGATCGAGGTTGTACGGGATGCCGGCGAAAAGTTTAAGAGGCTGGAGATATCCGGCCATGCCGGATATGCCGAATACGGAAGGGATATAGTATGTGCCGCCGTATCGGCGCTGGCTGAAACGGCGGCTCTGGGCCTTGAAAAGATTGCGGGTGTCAGACCTCTGGTAAAAAAGAGGGAAGGGTACTTTTTACTGAAGCTTCCGGAGAATATAAATGAAGATGCTTATACAAGATCTTCTATTATAATTGAAACCATTTGTTTGGGCCTTGTAGACATGTCTAAATCATACCCTTCACACGTACAGGTGAAGATGAAAAAGGAGGTGCAATAGATGAATTTGCAGCTTTTTGCTCACAAGAAAGGAATGGGAAGCACCCGTAACGGAAGGGACAGTGAGTCTAAACGCCTGGGCGTGAAAAGATACGACGGCCAGTATGTCACTGCCGGCAGTATTCTCGTCCGCCAGAGAGGAACAAAGATATATCCCGGTAAAAACGTGGGGATGGGAGTGGACTATACCCTTTTTGCAAAAACGGATGGGTATGTGAAGTTCGAGGAGAGAGGAAAGGATAAAAAAGTGGTGAGTGTTTACGCTGAAATGTAAGCTCCTTTACGGAGCTTTATTTGTTCGGGGCGCCCTTTTTTGGGGCTTTTTTTGTTTGTAAAAAGGGGAGGAGGAAATTAATAAGGAGATATAGAATTAAGCTATAGAAATTTTATTTAGATTGGAAAGGATTGGGGTTTTTGAACAGGTTAACTTTTCTGTTAATTATAAGCACCCAGGCCCTGATCAACATAACAGCATCGCTATCACTGCTGTTCAAACCTGGCAACGGGGGTTTAATAAGGACCGCCGCAGGATTATGCTTGCTCATTTTTACCGCGGGGAGCCTGTTGACTTTTAAGGATGCCTGCAGGAAAAATCTTTACAGGGAGTGGTGGAGTTTATTTAAAATTTTCCGACAGTACAGGCATGATTTTCAGAACCACCTTCAGCTAATATACGGATTTATCCAGCTCAAGAAATACGACAGGGTGTTAGAATATATAAGAGATTTGAAAAAGGCCGATGAAACTGTGAGCCGTATCTGTGCTCTGACGGACCCCGGAATAATGTGCTTTTTACTGGAGCTTGTAAGTTCGCTGAGACAGAAAGGCGTCGATGTTTCCGTAGAAATAAGTGAGGATTTTGACGCCAACTCCGTAAATATAGCGAACGTCAGAAAGCAAATCAGTAATTATATGGTCGGTTTTGACGGAAATGAAGGCATAAAAGACGTAAAAATTTTACTTAATGGTTCAAATGTTCAAATTTGCTCCAGCGCTATGAGGGAGAATGTCAATATGCCGGAAGAGCGTCAGATGCCGGCTTGCCCAAAATAAATCTTTTCAGGCCCTGTTTTTAAATGGCTCAAAAGGGGAATCCTTATAAAGAAATGTTGAAGGAACGGGTAAAACTGGTATAATTAAAAAAGGTGATGGAAAGTGTTTATAGACAGGGCGAAGATATTCGTTAAAGCCGGCGACGGCGGTGACGGAGTGGTGGCCTTCAGGAGAGAGAAGTATGTCCCAAGGGGCGGACCGAGCGGCGGAGACGGAGGCAAGGGCGGCGACGTGGTATTGATGGTGGACTCAAATCTTTCCACTCTGATGGATCTGAAGTACAAGGTCCATTACAAGGCGAAAAGAGGGGAACACGGCCAGGGGGCCAATAAAATAGGAAAAAGCGCCGAGGATTTAATCATTCGCGTTCCCCCGGGTACAGTGGTGAAGGACGCGCAGAGCGGCGAAGTTCTGGCGGATCTGGTGGAAAATGGCCAGACTTTCATTGCAGCCAGAGGAGGCCGCGGCGGGAGGGGGAACGCCAGGTTCGTCTCATCGGTCCATAGAGCCCCGGACTTTGCGGAAAAAGGCGAACCCGGCGAAGCACGGTGGATCATCCTGGAGTTAAAGCTTCTAGCGGACGTGGGATTAATAGGATTTCCCAATGCGGGCAAATCTACCCTCCTTTCCCGTATGACGGCCGCCAGGCCCAAGATAGCCGATTATCCGTTTACGACACTTTCTCCCAACCTCGGAGTTGTCGACATAAGCCCCGGCGAGGGGAAAAGTTTTGTTGTGGCGGACATTCCGGGCCTAATCGAGGGTGCCCATGAGGGCATGGGGCTTGGCCATGAGTTTTTAAGGCACGTGGAAAGAACTCGATTGCTCATCCATGTAATAGATGCGGCAGGGTTAGAAAATGATCCGGTGGAGGGATTTTATATCATAAACCGGGAAATAAAAGAGTACAGCGAAAAACTCGCTCAAAAGCCACAGATAATTGCCGCCAACAAAATGGACCTGCCCCAGGCCCGGGCAAATTTTGAGCGCATAAAGTCCGCCCTTGAGCGGGAAGGTTTGGAAGTGCTTCCGATTTCCGGCGCTACCGGCCAGGGAGTAAAGGAACTGGTATACAAAGTCGCCAATTTGCTTGAAAAAATGCCGCAGGACATTCACGCCGAAGAGATTCGCCAGTATACGCTTCGGGAGGAAAAGCCTTTCAAAGTGGAACGGGGCGGGCGGGTTTTTTACGTATCCGGCAAGCTTGTGGAGCGCCTTGTGGCCATGACGGACCTTGAGAACGAGTCGGCGGTTAAAAGACTTCAAATTACTTTTAAAAGGCTCGGTCTGGATGATGCCCTCAAAAAGGAAGGGATAAAAGAGGGAGATACCGTAAAAATAGGAGAGGCTGAATTTTTATATATGGAATGATTGACCTTCTTTTAAATTTCGCACAAAGGGCTTTACACTAAATTGAAAAAAGCAACACGAAATGGTATAATTTCTATTAAACTTGAGTTGCGTATGTGGGGGAGGATTTATTTGTCGAATAAGAAAAGGGTAGGGATTATGGGGGGTACGTTTGACCCTATCCACTACGGTCACCTGGTGACGGCGGAGGCGGCCAGGATAAACTTTAATCTGGACGAAGTCGTTTTTACTCCTGCGGGCAATCCGCCGCATAAAAAGAACTACAAAGTTACCGAAGCCGAACACAGGTATCTGATGACGGTTCTTGCCGTGAATGACAATCCTTTTTTTAAAGTTTCAAGGATGGAGATTGACAGGCCCGGTTATACCTATACAATAGACACCATCCGGCAGTTTTCTATAGAGTACGGCAAAGATACCTCTCTTTTTTTTATTAGCGGCGCCGACGCCATTCTGGATATTTTAACGTGGAAAGATGTGGCCGAGGTGTTGAATTACTGCACTTTCATTGCCGCCACCCGGCCGGGCTATCACTTAGCCGAATTGAAAAAAAAGCTGGAAGAGATAAAACGCCTTTACGGGAAAGATGTTTATCCTATGGAGGTAACCGGTCTTGACATATCATCTACCGATATACGAAACAGGGTAAAGCAGGGCCTTTCCATAAAATATCTGCTGCCTGATAGTGTGGAAACATACATTAAAAAGAACGGCCTCTACAGGTGATAAAATGCTTTCAAGAGATGACATCATAGAAAATTTAAGGACAAACCTTACTCCGGAGCGCTTTTTGCATTCCCTGAACGTTGCGCAAACAGCCGCAGGGCTTGCCGGGCATTTTGGGGCCGATATAAAGAGGGCTGAATTGGCCGGCCTTGTGCACGATTGCCTCAAAGACCTGCCCGCGAGCGTTCAGTTGAAAATGGCTGAAAATTTTGGTATACTGTTAGATGACATTGAAAAATCGGAACCGGCGCTGATTCACGGGCCTTTAGGTGCAGTCTATGCCCGGGAAGCTTACGGTATACAAGACGAAGATATCCTTCGAGCCGTAAGAACGCACACGACCGGAGATGTGAATATGACTTTGCTCGATAAAATCATTTTTATTTCCGATTATATAGAACCGGCCAGAAGCTTTCCCGGAGTTGAGGAAATGAGGAAAAAGGCGTGTATAGACCTGGACGAAGCTGTACTGCTGGCTTTTGATTCGACAATTAAATACGTGCTTGCCAGGAAAAGCCTTTTGCATCCAAGGACCGTAAACGCCAGGAATTTCCTACTCATGCAAAAGGGAAGAGAGGAGAAGCCATGAAAAAAATTTTGAAATACACCCTGTTATCCGTATTGTTTGTGGTTCTTTCAGTGGGCAGCGGGTTTTACTATGTTTTTTACAGTTTGAACCACCAGGGGGCGGCGGCGAACTCTTCCGATAAAATATCCAATACCGACGAATTCGTGAAAGGAGGCCGCCTCAACATACTCCTTTTGGGCCTTGATGCAGGGACCATTGGGGCAAAAGAAGAGTACAACCGCCACAGGTCCGACACCATAATGGTCTTTAGCATAGACCAAAAGAAAAAGGATGTCAAAGTTTTGTCTATACCGAGGGATACGCGGGTTAAAATTCCGGGAGTCGGAGTCCAGAAAATTAATGCGGCCATGGCTTACGGGGGAGCGGATCTGGCTGTAAAAACCGTAAAGGAATTTTTGGGGGTTCCTATTCATAACTATGTCGTTGTAAATTACAAAGGGTTTAGAGACATAGTGGATGCCGTCGGCGGGGTTGAAATGAATATAGAAAAACGCTTAAAATACGATGATAATGCGGGCAACCTCCATATAGATTTAAAGCCCGGATTGCAGGTGCTGGACGGGGAGAAAGCCGAACAATTCGTCAGGTACAGGCATTACCCCGAAGGAGATGTAGCCAGGGTGAGGGCCCAGCAAAAATTTGTGGAAGCGTTGGCCAGGACGCTTTTAAAACCCGCCACTCTTTTAAAATTACCCAGGATAATTGACGCGGTGCAGGAAAACGTCCAGACGGATATACCGCCGCTGGAAATGGCCAAGCTGGCCAATATGGCAAGGCAAATCAAAGAGGAAAACATCCAGATGTACATGTTGCCGGGAGAAGGCAGATATATTTCCGGCGTGAGTTATTATATACCGTACCAGTATCAGATGGATGAATTGATTAATGACGTATTTTTTGACGGCGGCGATACAAAGGTTGCCGTATTAAACGGAAACGGTTCCTCCGGCATAGCTTCCAAAATAGCCAAGGAACTTGAGGCCAGGGGTTTTAAAGTTGTAAAAATAGCCAACGCCGATAGCTTTGACTATGAAACCACCACAATTATATACCCGAAAGAGAAGAAAGACGATGCTGAAAAAATAGCACAGATTTTTCCAAAACCCGAGATGAAGGAAGAATCCCAGCTGCAAGCGGGGCTTACTACCGTAATAATCGGAAAGGATGTAAATTGAAAAGTGGAGGGAAATGGATGGAAAAAGACCCAAAAGCCTGTGCCGTATTAGCTGCAAAAACCCTTGACGACAAAAAGGGTCGTGATATAGTAATCCTTGATATCAGCGATATATCCAGTATAGCCGACTATTTCGTTATAGCCACAGGCAGGTCGATAATTCATGTAAAAGCACTGGCCGATGAAGTGGAGAAAAAACTCATGGAAGAAGGCTATAAGCTGAGAGGCAAAGAAGGTTATGAAGAGGCTAAATGGGTCTTGCTTGATTTTAACGATGTGGTGATTCACATTTTTTATGAACCCGAGAGAGAATACTACATGCTGGAGAGGTTATGGGCCGATGCCAGACGGCTGGACATTGACATAACCTGCCAGATTTCATATAATAAATAATTGAAAACGGAGTTTACAAGGAGTAGTAGGGGCAAAATCCTTCACAGAGATCCGGAGGAGGGTGAAAATCCGGAAAGGGAAATGCCTTGAACTCGCCTTGAAAGTTCGGCCGGCAGGCGTTAAAATGCAAAGAGGGGGCTTTTTGCCAATTAGGGTGGTACCGCGAGAAAGGGCTTCTCGTCCCTAAAAGGGATGAGGAGCTTTTAATTTATTTTAATTTATATAGTTTATATCTTTATTCGCGTTAAAAGGAGGTATCAGAATGGTTTACGATTTTAAGGCCATTGAAGAAAAATGGCAAAAAAAATGGTCGGAAGAAAAACTGTATAAAGTTGAAGAGGACTCGAATAAGCCCAAGTATTATTGCCTTGAAATGTTTCCCTATCCTTCCGGGAAGCTTCACATGGGCCATGTGCGAAATTACTCCATCGGCGATGTGGTGGCCCGTTTTAAAAGAATGAACGGTTACAATGTACTCCATCCAATGGGATGGGACGCTTTCGGCCTCCCAGCCGAAAATGCGGCCATAAAACACGGCATTCACCCGGCAAAGTGGACATGGGACAATATTGACAATATGAGGCGTCAACTGAAAAGCCTTGGTCTGAGCTATGACTGGGACCGGGAAGTGGCCACATGTCATCCCGGCTATTACAGGTGGACCCAGTGGTTCTTCCTGAAGCTCTATGAGAGAGGCCTTGCATACCGCAAAAAGGCTTTTGTAAACTGGTGTCCTTCCTGCGCCACCGTGCTGGCAAACGAACAGGTGGTTGATGGAAAATGTCATCGGTGCGGGGCAGAAGTGGGCAAGAAGGATCTGGAACAGTGGTTTTTCAGGATAACGGACTATGCGGAAGAATTGCTCAAGGATCTGGAAAAACTTACAGGATGGCCCGACAAGGTCAAGATAATGCAGGAAAACTGGATTGGCAGGAGCGAAGGGGTGGAATTTTCGTTTTCGGCAGAAAAGACCGGCGATAAGATTCCGGTGTTTACCACCAGACCCGATACGGTTTACGGTGTGTCTTATCTGGTTTTGGCCCCCGAGCACCCCCTGGTCGATAAACTATCTGCCGGGACGGAGCAGGAAGAGGCGGTAAAAGAATTCAAAAAGAAAATGGAAAAGTACAGCGAAATAACCAGGACCTCCAATGAAACCGAAAAAGAAGGCGTTTTTACAGGAGCCTATGCTGTAAATCCGATGAACAATGAGAAAGTTCCAATCTGGATAGCCAATTACGTTCTCCTGGATTACGGTACCGGTGCGGTAATGGGTGTCCCCGCCCACGACCAGAGGGACTTTGAGTTTGCCAGAAAATACGGTCTTCCCATAAAAATTGTAGTATCTCCGTCGGAAAAGCAGTTAAAAGCCGATGAAATGACGGAAGCGTATGTAGATAGGGGCAGGCTGGTCAATTCGGACAGATTTGACGGCATGGATAATATGGAAGCCATAAAGGCCATCGGCCGTTATATGGAAGAGAAGGGCATAGGCAGGGTTAAGGTGAATTACAAACTGAGAGACTGGCTGATTTCACGCCAGAGGTACTGGGGAGCCCCCATTCCCATCGTTTACTGCGATAAATGCGGCATCGTGCCGGTCCCCGAAAAGGACCTGCCGGTGATGCTGCCGCCGGAAGTGGAGTTCAATCCCAGGGGCACTTCGCCTTTACTTGAATGCCAGGAGTTTTTAAACACCGAATGTCCCCGGTGCGGAGGCCCTGCGCGCAGGGAAACCGATACAATGGATACCTTTATGTGCTCCTCCTGGTATTATTACCGCTACACCGACCCACGAAATACCGAACGGCCCTTTGACAGAGAAAAGCTTGACTACTGGATGCCCGTCGACCAGTACATTGGCGGCGTGGAACATGCCATATTGCACCTGATGTATTCCAGATTCTTCAATAAGGTCATGAGGGACATCGGTCTGGTGGGGGTCGACGAACCGTTCCAGAACCTGTTGACTCAAGGTATGGTTCTAAAAGACGGGGCCAAGATGTCAAAGTCATTGGGCAATATAGTAAGTCCCGAGGAAATCATCGAAAAATACGGCGCCGATACTGCAAGGCTATTCATACTGTTTGCATCGCCGCCCGAAAAGGACCTGGAGTGGAGCGACCAGGGGGTAGAAGGGTCTTTCAGGTTCCTGCAGAGGGTGTGGAGGCTGGTGAACGAACTTTCCAGCAGAACGGGGGAGGCTTGCCCGGATGAAGCGGTTGACAGAGAAGTGCGCAGGCTGGTGCACAAAACCATAAAAAAGGTGACGGAAGATATAAATGAAAGGTTCAATTTCAATACCGCCATAAGCGCCATCATGGAGATGGTGAACGGCTTATACGCCTTCAAGGAAAAACCCGTTTCGAGTTCGGTTATTAAAGAAGCGGTGGAGAGCCTCCTATTGATGCTGGCACCGTTCGCACCCCATATGACCGAAGAGCTGTGGGAGAAATTGGGCCATGAAAAGAGCATTCACCTTGCAAGCTGGCCCTGCTACGATGAAGAAGCGATAAAAGAAGATGAGTTCGAAATAGTGGTGCAGGTCAACGGCAAAGTCCGTGGGAAAATCAATTTGCCCGCGGAGGCGACCGATGAAGAGGTTAAAGAAGCGGCATTAAAGCATGAAAAGGTCCAGGCTTACATTGAGGGTAAAAATGTGGTTAAAGTCGTAACAGTGCCCAAAAAACTTGTCAATATTGTGGTAAAGTGAGCGAGCCCCTTTAACGGTAAAGCATATTAATTTAAGGATAGACTTTTGCAACAAAACTGCAAGTCTATCCTTTTAAAATTTTAACCGGTTAATTTTGTTTTTCGTGTAAGATAGCAACGTAAGGGGAAAACGTTGCATCATTTGGGTTAAAGGTATGTTAATTTTGCTTTTTATGTAAAATAACAAGCCGCGCACATGTTGCAGAACAAACGTATTGTAATCCCCAGTAAAGTGATGTAGAATATTTAAAGAATAAAACCAAGAAAATATTACCGGAAAAGAGGATGAAATATATGCTGAAATTGGAATCGGTTAGTTTGGATGTTGTAAACGGCTCTGGGGATGTATCTATCCTTAAAAATATAAATCTGGAGCTTGAAGACAACAAATTTTACGCTTTAACAGGTCCCAATGGAGGCGGAAAAACTTCCCTGGCAAAGGTAATAATGGGTATATACAGAAACTCGGGTGGAAGAATCTTTCTTGACGGCACCGACATAACGGATATGAGCATTACCGAGAGAGCCAATCTCGGCATAAGCTACGCCTTTCAAAACCCTCCAAGATTCAAGGGTTTAAAAGTAAAAGACCTTCTGAAAATTTCGGCCCACAACGGAGAGGATACGTCATATGCCAGGCTGAGGGCCGTGGGGCTCTGCCCTCAGGATTACATTGACAGGGAATGCGACAACAGCCTTTCGGGTGGAGAAATAAAGCGGATAGAACTTGCTACGGTCCTTGCGAGGCCCTCGAAAGCAATCATCTATGATGAGCCTGAAGCCGGGGTGGATCTGTGGAGCTTTGAAAACCTTCTTCAATTAATAAGAAATTATCATTTAAAGGGCAATGTAATCAGCATCGTAATAACCCATCATGAAAGGGTACTGTCCCTTGCCGATGAGATTATTTTAATGGCTGACGGCGAGATTAAGGAAATGGGCGGCAGGGAAAAGATGTGGCCCATACTGCAGGAAGGATTTAAATGCCGCTGGCAGGAAAATTGCGGGGGTGATTCCGGTGAAATTAACTGCTATTGATCAGGAACTGTTAAAAACGGTGGCGGATTTGCATCAAATTCCCGCTGGCGCTTTTAACATAAGAAAAGACGGGCAGGGGATTCAAAGGCAGTCTTCCCGCCATATCGAGGTTAAACCAAAGCAGGATAGGCCGGGAATCGATGTCATTGTAGCTCCGGGTACTAAAAATGAGGCCGTTCACATACCGGTTTTAATAACCATGTCTGGAGTAATAGATGTCGTTTACAACACCATAGAGATTGGGGAAGGTTCCGACGTGACCGTAGTCGCTGGCTGCGGGATACATAACCCCGGTTCAAAAAAATCACAGCACGACGGCATCCATGAGATTATCGTGCGCCGTGGTGCGCGCATGAGGTATGTTGAAAAGCACTACGGTGAAGGTGAAGGCACCGGCGAAAGGGTGTTAAACCCCAAGACCATCCTGATAATGGAAAAGGATTCAACAGTAGAAATGGAATTGACCCAGATAAAAGGAGTTGACAGCACCGTCCGCGAGACAAAAGCAAGAGTGGCCGAAGGTGCAAGCCTCGCCATAACAGAACGCCTTCTTACCCACGGTCGCCAGGAGGCAATATCGGAAATGCTGATAGAGCTTGAGGGCGATGGAAGCAGCGCCCGGGTGGTTTCCCGATCGGTGGCAAAGGACAGTTCCGTACAAATTTTCCGGCCCAATGTGATTGCCAGGGCACGCGCCAGGGGCCATGTGGAATGTGACTCCATAATAATGGACAAAGGCAGGATAAGTTCTTCCCCCGCCATCTCGGCAGAACACCCGGACGCACAGCTCACCCATGAAGCCGCCATTGGCAGGATAGCCGAAGAACAGTTGATAAAGCTGATGACCCTCGGCCTTTCGGAAAAGGAGGCCGAAGACGTGATACTCCGGGGGTTTCTGCAATGACGGCAAAGTGTATAATGGTCCAGGGTACCGGCTCTTCGGTGGGAAAAAGCCGCCTTGTCGCCGGCCTCTGCCGGGTTTTCAGACAGGACGGGTTTAAGGTGGTCCCGTTTAAATCTCAGAATATGGCTCTTAACTCCTTTATAACAAACGAGGGCCTTGAAATGGGGCGGGCTCAGGTGGCCCAGGCCGAAGCCTGCGGCGTCGAACCTTCTGTCCTGATGAACCCGGTGCTTCTCAAACCCAGTTCCGATAAAAACTGCCAGGTAATAATAATGGGAAAGGTCTATGGCAACCTGTCTGCCGCGGATTACCACGAGTTCAAGCCGAAACTGCTTGATATTGTAAAACAGGCCTACGACAGGCTTGCGGCAGAAAACGATATTATAGTCATAGAAGGCGCCGGGAGCCCCGCCGAAATAAACCTGAGGGACCGTGACATCGTAAATATGGGCATGGCTGAGCTTGTCGACGCTCCGGTCATACTGGTGGGCGATATCGATAAAGGCGGTGTTTTTGCCTCCCTGGCGGGTACCATGCTTCTGCTTTCCGAAAGCGAGAAAGCCAGGGTAAAAGGCGTAGTGATTAACAAATTTCGCGGAGATCTGGAGATTTTAAGGCCTGGCCTTGAGATGCTGGAAGGCATAATTAAAAGGCCGGTTTTGGGGGTGGTTCCGTATACTGACATCTATGTAGACGAGGAAGATTCGCCTCGCGCGGAGATTTTAAGATTAAAGATAAATGAGGTATCAAAACAATCTCCAGAAGGGGACTTAAAAAGCCGGGAAGTTGACCTGAAAGCGCAAAACGACGTTATTATTAAAGTGCTGTACCTGCCGCATATATCCAACTTTACGGACTTTGTCCCCCTTTCCGTATACGCCGGTGTAAAACTTTCTTATGTTACACCGGGATCGAGGATTGGAGACGCCGACCTAGTTATAATACCGGGCACCAAGAATACCATAGAAGACCTGACATTTTTAAAGGGGCAGGGATGGCATGAGGAAATAAAGGAGCTTTTATATAAAGGCGCTGTCATTATGGGTATTTGCGGCGGCTACCAGATGCTGGGCAGAAGCATAAGAGATCCGCATCGAATTGAAAGTAACCTGGAATACGCCGAAGGGCTGGGGCTGCTGGATATTGACACAGAGATAGAACGAGAAAAGGTAACCACCAGGGTTTCCGGTACGGTGATTGAAGGGCTCGCGGGCTTTGCCGGATGCCTCGGCGGGGCCAGGGTGGAAGGCTATGAAATTCACATGGGAAAGACCGTGCTTTCCAACGGCGCTTCAAGCTTTATATCCATCGAAAAGAGATTGGGCGAAAATGTAATGGCTTTAGATGGGGCCGTTAATTCCGAAGGCAGGGTCCTGGGCACTTACCTGCACGGAATTTTTGAAAGCGGGGAGTTTGCTTCAAAGCTTTTAAAGAATTTGAAAGAAGCAAAATACCGGGGTGATATAAATACAGGACGTGAAATTACCGTGGATTTTAAAATGTTTAAAGAAAGAGAATACGATCGGTGGGCGGCGGTGGTGCGCAGCAGTTTGAATATGGATATGATTTATGAAATAATGGGAATATCGCGAAAGGAAACCAGGTAGATTTGCGCGGGAGTGGAGTTTATGTATAATTTCAGCAAACGTGAGCAAATACTGCTTTGCCTCTTGCTGGCTTTGGTGATTTTCAGCGGGGGTATGGTCTATTACGTCTTTTTTAAAGAGGAACCGGATGTGGCCTTTAAGCTGGAAGAGGGGCCGGCGGTACCGGTGTCGGTCCCTGTGGCGCAGGAGGAACCTAAAAAGATAATGGTCTACGTGACCGGAGCCGTTAAAAACCCCGGGGTCTACACCCTGGAAGAGGGAAAGAGGGTAAAAGACGCCATAGAGGCGGCGGGCGGAAATCTTCCGGAAGCCGACCTTTTGCGATTAAACCTGGCCCAAAAACTTCGCGATGAAGATAAACTTTATGTGCCCAGAGTGGGAGAATTCCCCGAAGGCCAGGAGGAGCCGGGCGGTGGAAATACCGGCATGGCGGGAGCCACGGTAGGCATAAGCTCTTTTAGCGATAATAAAATAAATATAAACACTGCGGATCTTGTCGAACTTGACACTCTGCCCGGAATTGGCCCCACCACGGCACAGAAAATTATAGACTACAGGAATCAGAACGGTCCGTTCAAATCCATCGAAGAAATAAAAAATGTTTCAGGTATCGGGGACAAAAAATTTGAGGAGATAAAAGATAAGATTAAAGTTAATTGACAAGTGCCTGTTTTATCTTTAAATAATATTTTTCTAATAAATGTTATATCTACCTTTAATTATTGGGATTAAAGTGCAAATTCATTCAGCGGGAGGTGTTTATGTGAAAAAGATCAGACTAACCGAACTCACCTGCAGCGCCGGTTGAGCGGCCAAATTGGGGCCCCAGGCCCTGTCGCAGGTGCTGCGGCAAATACCGGTATTAAAAAACCAGAATCTTCTAGTGGGACTTGACACCTCCGACGATGCGGCCGTGTACAGGGTGAGCGATGAAATGGCCCTCATATCCACAGTAGATTTCTTCACGCCCGTGGTGGACGACCCTTATACCTTCGGCCAGATCGCAGCCTGCAACGCCCTGAGCGATATTTACGCCATGGGCGGCAAGCCCATCCTCGCACTGAATGTTGTTGCTTTTCCCGAGGACCTGGTGGAAGACATTTTACCCGGTGTGTTAAAAGGGGGCGCGGATAAAATAAAGGAAGCCGGAGCCGTAGTGGGAGGGGGTCATTCCATAAAAAATCCCGAACCAGTCTACGGCTTATCTGTTCTGGGGCAGGTTCACCCGGACAGAGTTATAACCAACGCCGGGGCAAAACCCGGCGATGTGCTGATCCTCACAAAACCTCTAGGAACCGGTGTCGCCACCACGGCCTTAAAAGCGAGTATGCTCGATGAAAAAACCGAAAAACTGGTTGTCAAAATAATGTCGACCCTGAACAAAGCCGCCTCCGAAGCCGCAACCGAGATAGGTGTCCATGCTGTCACGGATATAACGGGCTTCGGGTTGATGGGACATGCTTATGAGATGGCTGAAGCGTCAAACGTTACAATCAAAATAAATTCCCGGGCGATACCGGTAATTCCGGGGGTGGAGGAACTGGCAGCCATGGGGCTTTTGCCGGCCGGGTTATACCATAATAGGCGCTACCTGGAAGGCAAAATCAAAGTCTGTGACGGTATTCCCGAGGTTGTCTCGGACCTGGTCTTTGACCCCCAGACTTCCGGCGGCCTTTTAATTTCCCTAAAAAAAGAAAAGGCAGAGGCTCTGGCGAACCTTCTCGAGTCCAAAGGCGTGGTGGGTGCTGCCGTAATCGGGGAGGTTGTCGACCCCTCGGAATTCAGAATAGTGCTGGAAAATTGAATTGGGAGGTCTAATATTGAATAAAAATCGCTTTTTGAGGCTTCTGCCTAAAGTGGCGGACCTCCTGGAAGAACCTGAAATAAAAAAATTGATAGAGAGATTCGGCAGGAACGCCGTAAGAGAATCCATAAGAGACAGCCTGGAATATCTCCGGTTAAAATTTGCAAAAGCCCTTGAAGCCGGAGACGTACATGAGCATAAAACCCGGGATGAGTTAAAAAACGAGGTTATTTCCATGGCCATACGGAGGCTGACTTCCCCTGCTTATAACTTGAGGCCGGTGGTGAATGCCACCGGTGTGGTGATTCATACCAATCTTGGGAGGGCGCCCCTTCCTCCAGAAGCGCTGGACAGGATCACGGCCATAGCAGGAGGGTATTCCAACCTGGAGTATGACATGGAAAGAGGAGAAAGAGGGGAGCGCTATAACCATGTGAGGGATATCCTGTGTGAAATAACCGGGGCTGAAGATGCCATGGTCGTGAATAACAATGCGGCTGCGGTGCTCCTTTGCCTTTCAGCTCTGGCCTCAGGCAGAGAAGTCATTATCTCCAGAGGGCAACTGGTGGAAATCGGGGGCAGTTTCAGGATTCCCGATGTTATGGCACAGAGCGGCGCAAGGCTGGTGGAGGTGGGGACTACCAATAAAACGCATCTTTCGGATTACGAAAAGGCTATTACCGAAAACACCGCCCTTCTCTTAAAGGTGCACACAAGCAATTTCAGGCTGGTGGGCTTTACTTCCCAGGTTGATAATAAAGATCTAAAAGCCCTTGGGGAAAAGTACAGCCTGCCGGTGATGGAGGACCTGGGGAGCGGTGTCCTAATTGATTTAAAACCGTTCGGTATACCGGAAGAACCTACCGTCCAGGCCTCCGTAAAAGCCGGCATGGACATTATAACTTTCAGCGGCGACAAACTGCTCGGAGGGCCTCAGGCCGGAATAATAGTGGGAAAAAAGGAGCTCGTAGAGAGGATTAAGAGACATCCTCTGACAAGGGCTGTACGGATAGACAAGCTTACTCTTGCGGCACTGGAAGCGGTTTTGAGGTTTTATAAAGATGAGGAGTGGCAAAAGATACCGGTGCTCTCCATGCTCACAAAGTCCATGGCTGTCATGGAAGCCCAGGCGCAAAAGCTCGCTGCAGGCATTGCAGATGTGCTGGGGAAGAACGGTAACGTTGAGGTGGTGGAGGATGTCTCCCAGGCCGGCGGGGGAGCTCTGCCTGAAACCAATATCCCCACTGTAACGGTGGCCGTAAGCTTGGATGGCATTCCAGCTCAGGAACTGGCTCAAAGGCTGAGAAACGCTCCCACCCCCATAATAGGCAGGATAAAAAGAGACAGATTTTTGCTGGACTTAAGGACATTAAATGAAAAAGATATAGAAAAAGTTATTGAGATGGTGAGGAACATATTATGAAAGAAATCATACTGGGTACAGCCGGTCATATAGATCATGGTAAAACCACTCTGATAAAAGCCCTGACGGGCATCAATACCGACAGGTTGAAAGAAGAGCAGAAACGGGGCATAACGATAGACCTGGGTTTTGCCCATTTTACACTTCCGTCCGGCCGAAGGGTGGGAATTGTGGATGTGCCCGGGCACGAAAAATTTATTAAGAACATGCTGGCCGGTGCCGGCGGCATGGATATGGTTCTCATGGTAATTGCGGCCGATGAAGGGGTCATGCCGCAGACCCGTGAACATCTGAATATATTGAAACTCTTAAACGTAAGCAGAGGGATTACGGTTATTACTAAAAAAGATGCTGTAGATGAAGAATGGCTGGAACTGGTTATAGAAGAGGTAAAGGAACAATTAAAGGGCACTTTTCTGGAAAACGCCCCAATAATACCTGTTTCTTCGGTAACCGGCGAGGGATTGAAGGAATTGGTGGAGGCCATCGACAAAATATGCCGGGTAGAGTTTCCCAGAGACCTGGAATCGCCCTTTCGTCTGCCCGTGGATAGGGTGTTCACACTCCAGGGCATAGGTACTGTGGTCACCGGCAGCCTTATTTCAGGCACGGTGAAAGTCGGCGATGATGTGGAAATTTATCCCATGGGCAAAAAATCCCGGGTGCGCTCCATTGAAGTGCACGGGCAAAGTGTCGATTTTGCCCTTGCAGGCCAGAGGACCGCATTGAACCTTGCTGATGTAAAAAAAGAAGACATGGAACGAGGTAATGTAATTGCGCCGCCGGGATCCCTGCTGGCGGTTACCGGGGCCTATGCTTACCTGAAACTCCTGGAGGAAGCACCAAAGCCCGTAAAAAACCGGGAGCGGGTGAGATTCCATACAGGCACAAAAGAAGCCCTCGCGAGATTGGTCTTGATGGAGGGGGAAGAACTCTCCCCTGGCGGCGAGTCTTTTGTCCTCATTCAGCTGGAAGAACCCGTAACCTGCGCGTATAAAGATTATTTTGTTATTCGCAGTTATTCTCCGGCCACCACCATTGGCGGCGGCCGGATCCTCTTTATAAATCCAAAACGCCTGAGAAAAGGAGCGCGCGAAAAAGGCCAAGCGGCCCTTGCAGCAGCTTTAAATGGTGACTTGGAAGATTTTATTACAGGGCTGGTAGAATATTTCGGCAGAGAATATATGAGTCTGCAGGAGATCCGCCCCTATACAGCAAAAAGCGAAAAACAGGTGGAAAGGGCGGCAAAAAAACTTGCCGGAGAAAATAAAACGGTTATGATAAATGCTAGTGGGGAAAAACTCATTTTCAGCAGGGCATTCTATGATACCCTCACAAAAGAAGCGCTGGCCATGGTGGAAGACTATCATAAGAAGTTCCCTTTGAGTGAGGGGATTCCAAAAGAAGAGTTTAGAAGCCGCATCAATTTGGAACCGAAAATATTTGAGGCTTTGCTTGAAAACTGGATAAATGAAGGGGGCCTGGAAAGCGCCGGAAATGCGGTAAAAAGAAAAGGTTTCTCCATTCAGTTGAGCGAAGGTCAGTATGAGGTTTATGAGAAAATACAGGAACTTTTCAGACAGGGAGGATGGACGCCACCCACCCTGGATGAAGTACTGGCCGCTTTTCCGCAAAAGCGGGAAAAGCAGGTAAAAGAAGTGCTGTTTATGCTCTGCAATGAGGGAAGGCTTGTTAAACTTTCGGAAGAAATATTCATGTCTGAAGAGTGGATAGAAAGGGCGCTTCACCTGTTACAGCAGTTTTTTGTGAAAAATAAAGAATTGACTGTCTCGGCGTTCCGTGATATGCTGGGCACATCTAGAAAATACGCCCTTCCACTGCTGGAATACATGGACAGCATAAAGGCCACGCGGCGCGTGAAAAATGTCAGGATAGCGGGGAGCAACCTTTACGGGTAAAGACCGCTCATCATCCCTGTTATCAGGGATTTAGATCGCTTCTTTTTTGATCAGCTCAAAATCCTTTCAACGCAAATCACTTGAAAATAAGATGTTTTTTTGCTACAATCAACTATAATTGGGGGAGTAGATAGGTCCTGGTGGACCTTCTGGTCTTCAAAACCAGCACCGGGGGCGAAACCTCCGGGGTGGGTTCGATTCCCACATACTCCCGCCAGCCAGATAAATCAGGGCCTGAGTGGTGCGGCTGAAAGCTATGTGCCGTTTATTTTCGATTCAAAAAGATTACAAAAAACAGAGTCAATTAAAATTTAAGATAATATGGGATATGTATGACGACCATAATCAACCTTAAATAAAAAAGATATCTCGGTTCCTTCTGTAATATTTAATGAATTTTTAATAGAGATTTAACTGCTTAATTAAATCTTCCTTATTTTTTTCGTCTAATATTTGTTTAAATTCATTTGTTTTTTTTATTGTTTTATAGAGTTCAACGTAAGAGTTACATACAAATTCAAGAAGTTTTTCATTGTTTAATTTGGATTTTTGTATCATTGCCAAAAGTAAATCTTTAACAATCTCATTTTCATTCATCTTTCTTCTCCTTTCCATATAATGAATTAATGATTAGAAAAAATGGCCCGCGGCCGGAACCTCGGGCCAAACAAGAAAATTATTTATTGTTTAATTGTGATTGAAACTGATTGACCTTGGGTGGGCATACAGGTACTGAAACCAGTTGTTCTCTGGCAACTACTATCTTAACATCATAAGCTACTTTCAAGCTCAGCACGCCTGTGGACAGAGAGCCGGTAACAGGATCTACGGAGGGAAGTGCATAGACTAAAGTCCCTTCAAGTTTGGGGAAATGTTGGACGTGATCGCCGGGCTGTATATCGGGGCAAGAAATATGGCCTTGTAATGGAATTGCATAGTATGAACTTACCGGTACGGCAATTCCTGTAATGGTAAGGAGTACCTTTACCCAACCGTAATTAATAACCTTACCATCGAGTGTAGCATCGTTCAGAACAGGATTGTCTACTACCGTTAATGTCGGTTTAACATTTAATAAACCGGTAATTGGATCTAATATAACACCAGGCGGTGCGGTTATTCTTATTTCCCCTATCTCTTGAACATTTTGCTCACATACCACGACCAATGTTTTCAATTTTTGGCATATATCTGCCATGGTCCTACCTCCTTTGGGAGTAAAAGAGTTATTTGTTTCTCCCACTAGCATAATATGAACTTCATCATGGTATTGACACAGATGACTTAAAAGAATGTAAATGTATTTTTTGGCCGGGTTGATGCCCCTTGCAAGCAAAAGTCTTTTTTAATGTACGAATCTAGGGTTTTTATTTTTTTTTGTTTCGCGGGTTGTATTTTTATACATCTTTATGTATAATAATAAACAATTGACATCCTGAAAAAAATAGCCATTGTCTGGAAGGGAGATATGTCATGAAAATCAAGGTGGGAATCGTTGGCGCTACCGGGTACACCGGTGAAGAACTGGTGCGAATCCTCTCCAGGCATCCCCGGGTGGAATTTTCGGCGCTTATTTCCCAGAGCTATGTGGGCAAGGGAATAGACCAAGTATATCCCAATTTGCGTGGGTTTGCCGCCCGGGAGTGCTCTGAATTGGATACCGCTCAGATAGTGGCCGAATCTGATGTGATTTTTGTTGCTCTTCCCCACGGTCATTCGGCACGTGTGGTTAGGGAAGCCGCTGTTCAAGGGAGGAAGGTCATCGACCTGGGGGCCGACTTTCGCTTTGATGACGTTTCGATTTATGAGAAGTGGTACCAAGTGGCTCATGAAGCTCCGGACCTCCTTAAAAAGGCGGTGTACGGCCTTCCGGAATTACATGGGGAAGCCATAGCAAAAGCGCAGGTTATAGGCAATCCGGGCTGCTATCCCACAAGTGCCATTTTAGCCCTGGCCCCGGCACTTAAAGAGGGTTTGGTTGACCCCGCCTCCGTCATAATTGACAGCAAGTCGGGGATATCCGGGGCCGGCAGGACTCTAACTTTAGAAAGCCACTTTGCCGAATGCAATGAGAATGTCAAAGCCTATAATCTGGCGCGGCACCGTCATACACCGGAAATTGAGCAGGAACTAAGCAAAATATGCGGTGTTCATGTTACGGTTACCTTCACTCCACACATGATTCCGATGACAAGAGGTATTCTGACCACCGCTTATGCTCTGCTCAGGGAAAATCTAAAAACCGTGGAGGTCCTGGACGCCTACCGGCGTTTTTATGAAGGTAAACCCTTCGTAAGGGTAAGGGAACCGGGTGAATTTCCTCAAACAAAGTGGGTATGGGGATCCAATTACTGTGATTTGGGCCTGGAGGTAGATGAAAGGACCGGCAGGTTGATTGTGGTATCGGCAATTGACAACCTCGTAAAAGGAGCTTCCGGTCAAGCGGTCCAGAACATGAACCTGATGTTCGGTTTTCCCGAGACCATGGGTTTGGAATACCCGGGAATCTATCCATAAGTCATGGGAATTACGGGAAGCCCGAAAAAGACTCTTTAAAGAGCGGCATCTCTCATGAACAATGGAGGGTGGTTGTGATGCTGACACCTTTGGAAAAGGCCCGGATTTTGGCCGAAGCCATGCCTTCAATAAGGAGGTATCATGGCAAGTGCGTGGTAATTAAACTGGGCGGTAACGTGATGATAAATGATGAACTTAAAAAATCACTTATGGAAGATGTCGTCCTTATGAAATTATTGGGGATTCATCCTGTTCTGGTTCACGGAGGCGGGCCGGAGATTACCTCAATGCTGGAAAAAATGGGCAAGAAGACCGTGTTTGTAGATGGGTTGCGGGTTACAGATGCAAAAACCATGGAAATCACGGAAATGGTTCTCGCTGGCAAAATAAACAAGGAGATTGTTTTTCTCATCCACCAGTGCGGGGGTAAAGCCGTAGGGCTTAGCGGCAAGGATGGGAATCTCATCCGGGCAAGAAAGAGATATGGGAAGGTAAAAAAAGAAGGAAGCGGCGATATTCCAATAGACCTGGGCTTTGTGGGCGATGTGGAAAAAATAAATCCTGAAATTATTGAGGTAGTCACAACAGCAGGGTATATTCCTGTGGTGGCCCCCGTCGGCTATGGGCCGGGAGGAGAAACTTACAATATCAATGCGGATTACGTGGCCGGAGAAATGGCTATCTCTTTGAAGGCGGATAAGCTGGTACTTTTAACCGATGTAAGAGGCATTTTCGCCGACTTTTCCGATACTGCTTCTTTTATATCTACAATAAAGGCTTCCGAGGCGTCCGAACTCATTGAAAGGGGGGTTATTTCCGGAGGGATGATTCCGAAAGTGCAGTGCTGCGTGAGGGCACTGCAGGCCGGTGTGTCCAGTACCCATATCATTGACGGTCGAATTCCCCACTCAATATTGGCGGAGATATTTACCGGAAATGGTACAGGCACCACCATAGTTAAATAAAAGATTTTTCCGAAAGAAAAAATATTTATAATATATAGAAAAGGGGTATGGTTAATGCAAGCTCAAGAAATTATAAAAAGGGGCCGACAATATGTTATGAATACTTACGGTCGACTTTCTCTGGTCCCGGTAAGAGGTGAAGGGGTCTGGGTCTGGGATGAATCGGGGAAACGCTACCTGGACTTTGCTGGTGGACTGGCTGTAAACTCTCTGGGGCATTGCCATCCCCGCGTGGTGGGGGCCATTATTGAGCAGGCCCGCACGCTGATCCATTGTTCCAACCTCTACTGGATCGAGCCCCAGGTTGAACTTGCCAGGATGCTGGTGGAGAACTCCTTCGGAGACAGGGTTTTCTTCGCCAACAGCGGTGCGGAAGCCAACGAAGGCGCGATTAAACTTGCGAGGAAATATGCCAGAGTCAGGGGGTACAACGAGAGATTTGAAATTATCACCATGAAAAAATCCTTTCACGGAAGAACCCTGGCCGCTCTGGCAGCTACCGGCCAGGACAGATATCAGCGGGGATTTGCACCTCTCCCGGAAGGTTTTAAGTATGTGCCTTTTAACGACCTCGAGGCTGTACAACAAGCCGTCGGCCCCTGCACCTGCGGCATAATGGTGGAGCCCTTGCAGGGAGAGGGAGGTGTGAATGTGGCCACTCCCGAGTTTTTACGTGGGATCAGGGAAATTTGCGATGCTCGGGACATGGTGCTTATTTTCGATGAGATTCAATGCGGTCTGGGACGAACCGGAAAGCTTTTTGCCTACCAGCATTACGGGGTGGAACCCGATATCATGACACTGGCAAAAGCTCTGGGGGGTGGTGTGCCCATCGGTGCGGTGGTGGCCACCGAAGAGGTGGCCGGAGCTTTCCAACCGGGGGACCATGCCTCCACCTTTGGAGGAAATCCCCTTGCTTGTGCCGCCGGTATAGCCGCCTTGACCACCATTCTGGAAGAGAAACTCCCGGAAAACGCGGCAAGGGTGGGTGCCTATTTTCAGAGCAGGCTGGAGTCGCTGGCCAGGGAATTTTCCTGCATTAGGGAAGTCCGCGGCAAGGGTTTGATGCTTGGAATGGAACTTGATATCGACGGACACCCACTGGTCGATGCCTGCCAGGAGCGGGGGCTATTGATAAATTGCGTCGGTCCATCGGTGCTTCGCTTCTTACCTCCCTTGACCATAACCGAAAGCCATGTGGATGCCGCCATCGAGATACTCAGGGAAGTGCTAGACCAATATTCGTAAAAACGATATATTTTTTTGAAATCAATGGTGCCTCTGGCTTCCACATGATACTTTCCACCTTTATATAGTAATAAAAATTATTTTTAAGAAAGGAGAAAAGAAGCTCAACTTGCCCACCCCGGGGAAGGGTATCAGAGCGCTAATCCCATGGCTGTCTTCAGAAAAGCTGTTATCAATGATGTTGAAACCATATACTCACTGGTAAACTACTATGCAAAACAGGGTTTAATGCTGGCCAGATCCCGGCTTTCCATTTACGAAAATCTCCGGGATTTTACTCTGGCCGAAGATAAAGGAGAAATTGTTGGTTGTGGGGCATTGCACATAATTTGGGCGGATCTGGCTGAAATACGTTCTCTTGCCATTGCGCCTCACCGGGTTAAAAAGGGATGGGGGAAATGCCTGGTGGAATTGCTGGTGGAAGAGGCAAGAAACCTGGGAGTTTCCCGGGTGATGGCCCTTACTTACCAACGGGATTTTTTTATAAAGTGCGGCTTCCGGGTGGTGGACTACAACACTCTGCCTCAAAAGGCCTGGAAGGACTGTGTCAATTGTCCGAAGTTTCCCAACTGTGATGAAATCCCTGTAATTAAGGATTTGACCACGGCCATGTAAATTCATTTGCCCCCGTGCTATCCGAAAAGCCAAAGAATCTAGAAATGAATCTAATAGTATTCTAATAATTTAAAAGCTATGGATAAAAATCCATAGCTTCGGGCCGTTGATAAAAAATAAAGTCAATGGCCTTTTTATTTTGTTATATTAATTATCCTAAAACGTTTTTAATTCTTTCGAAGGCCCAGTCGATTTCATCTTTGGATATTACAAGCGGAGGAGCCAGGCGAATAACCGTTTCATGAGTGTCTTTACATAATAAGCCGTTCGCCTTTAGTTTTTCACAATAAGGTCTGGCGTTTTCTTTAAGTTCTATGCCGATCAGCAGGCCCTTTCCCCTTATTTCTTTTATAACCGGATTTTTTATTTCCTTCAATTTACTCATGAAGTATTCGCCCATTTCCAGAGACCTCTGAACGAGATTTTCCTCCTCAATGACATCCAGGGCCGCAATTGCGCACGCACAGGCCAGCGGATTCCCTCCGAAAGTGGAGCCGTGGGAGCCGGGTTCAAACACCCCAAGGATTTCCTTATCGGCAACTACAGCGGAAATGGGAATCACACCGCCGCCCAGCGCTTTGCCAAGGATGTATACATCGGGGACCACGTTCTCCCAATCGCAGGCAAAAAGTTTTCCGGTACGCCCCAAACCCGTCTGTATTTCATCCGCTATGAATAATGTGTTGTTTTCCCTGCACAGCTCATAGGCCTTTTTGAGGAAACCCGCGCCTGGAATTTTTATCCCCGCTTCGCCCTGAATGGGTTCTACGAGAAATGCCGCGGTGTTTGGAGTGATTGCGGCTTTCAAGGCTTGGATATCTCCGTAAGGGATGATCTTGAAGCCGGGAGTAAATGGACCGAACCCGCGCTTATAATCTTCCTCCGAGGAAAAAGAAATGATGGTGGTCGTGCGGCCGTGGAAATTTCCTTCGCAGACAATGATTTCCGCCCGGTTTTCAGGAACTTTTTTTATGTCATATGCCCACCGCCTGGCTGCCTTTATGGCGGTTTCTACGGCTTCAGCACCGGTGTTCATGGGAAGCACCATATCCTTGCCGGTTAAGTCGGCCACTTTTTTGCAGAAGGGCCCCAGTTGGTCGTTATGGAAGGCTCTTGACGTAAGGGTGACCCTGTCGGCCTGCTTTTTTAGGGCTGCAATGATTTTGGGATGCCTGTGGCCTTGATTGACAGCCGAATATGCGCTTAGCATGTCCATGTAGCGGTTGCCTTCCAGGTCTTCAACCCAGACACCTTCGGCTTTGGATATGACAACGGGCAAAGGGTGGTAATTGTGGGCGCTGTATTCTTCCGTAAGCTTGATAATTTCTTCACTGCTTGCCATTGAAAAACCCCCTTATTTTTATTTATGATTATACAATCCACGATGTGAAGTGTCAATTAATTTGATTGCCGGTAATCAGGCAAACCGCTGAAAATCAATCGGCAGTTTCTTTTGACAAAACAGTAAATTCAGCCTAAGCAAAATGGCATGAAAATTGCAATTTCCACTTATATAGTATAGCATACAAAATTTTTATTTTTTATATAAAGGGAGTGATGAAAGCGTTAGAAATACATATTTCAGCTAAATTCAATTCTCAAAATAAAGGGGAGGGGATCGCTCTATGGTAAGACCCGAGGAAGTTCTTTCAACACTGGAAAAATATATGCTTGTGGACGGTTTCCCGATCGTTGTAGACCTGGGAAAATCCCATGGGAGCCACATTATAGACGCCCGCGACGGTACCGATTGGCTTGATTTTTATACATTTTTTGCTTCTTCCCCGCTGGGTCTAAACCATCCGAAATTGGCTAATGAAGAATTTAAAGAAAGGGTTTTCCGGGCGGCGGTAAATAAGGTGGCCAACTCCGACATATATACGGTTGAAATGGCCACTTTTGTAAAAACCTTCATGGAAGTGGCGGCTCCCGAGGGTTACAATCATCTGTTCCTAATAGACTACGGGACCCTTGCTGTGGAAAATGCCATTAAAGTCGCCATGGACTGGAAGGTTCGTAAGAATCTGGAGAAAGGTTATAAAGAAAGCGCCGAAAGGGGAACTAAAGTAATTCACTTTAAGGAGGCCTTCCACGGGCGCAGCGGTTACACTCTTTCTCTGACAAATACGGCCGACCCGAGAAAATACATGTATTTCACCAAATTCAGAGATTGGCCGAGGGTACTGAACCCGAAGATAAAGTGGCCATTGGAAGAACATCTGGAAGAAGTAAAAAAGGCCGAAGAAGAATCTTTGAGCCAGATAAGGAAGGCCATAGCTGAAAATCCCGACGATATTTGCGCAATTATTATAGAAACAATACAGGGTGAAGGCGGCGACAACCACTTCAGGGCCGAATTCTTCCGGGAGCTCCGGAGCATCTGTGACGAAAACGACATAATGCTCATTTTCGATGAGGTACAGTGTGGAATGGGCATAACGGGCAAGATGTGGGCCTGGGAGCACTACGGAGTCAAACCGGATATATTCGCTTTCGGGAAAAAAGCCCAGGTCTGCGGTATACTTGCCAATGAAAGGGTAGATGAAGTGAAAAACAACTGTTTTACAGAGAGCAGCCGGATCAATTCCACCTGGGGCGGGAATCTGTGCGACATGGTGCGTTCCACCAGGATTTTGGAAATATTTAAGGAAGACAAAGTGCTTGATTACGTAAATCAAGTATCCAGGATACTGCATGAGCATTTGCACGCCATCGAAAGAGAATTTCCTGAACTGATAAGCAATGTGAGGTATAAAGGCCTGATGGCGGCTTTCGACCTTCCCAACCCCATCCTGCGCGACGAGTTCAGGAAAGCCTGTTATGAACAAAAGATGCTGGTCCTGCCTTCGGGCACTCACGGCATCCGCTTCAGGCCTATTCTGACGGTATCCGAAGACGACCTGAACGACGGCTATGAAAGAATGAGAAAGGCACTCAAGAACATGAGCAAATGATGAAAATATGATATGTTAATTCGAGGGCGGAACTCGTATTCACTAGTTCCGCCTTTTCTGTCGTTCAATTATCAATAATCATTTGCAAAATTTATTATTTCAAGTATAATAGAAGAGCAAAAACACTTTACCGAGTACGAGGTGAATATGGAAAACGCTGCTAAGGATTGTATGACCGCAAAACTTTTAAGAAAGGAAATTTTTCGCCTCGCGTGGCCTGCCATTTCGGAAATGGTATTGCACACCGCGGTGTGGATTTTTGATACCGCCATGGTTGGAAGACTTAGTGCCGAGGCGTTGAGCGCTGTGGGCCTTGGGGGCCAGCTGGCTTTTACACTGGCCTTTGTTTTTGCAGCCGTCGGAACTGGGGGAGCGGCCATGGTGGCCCGCTATACGGGTGCACAAGAACGTCAAAAGGCAGACCATGTGGTAACACAGGCTTTTTTAATATCGGCCGTAATAGGCGTTTTTTTAGGGGCTGCCACATTTTTGGGGGCAAGAACCTTTTTCTCTTTAATTATGAGGGATCCCGAAGTTGTGGTAATGGGTACAGCTTACCTCCGGATTGTTTCTATAGGAATTTTCTTCATGATCCCCACCCTTGTGATGAATTCCGCGCTGCGGGGAGCGGGGAATACCAGACTTCCCATGATATCGGCTCTGGTGGCCAATTCCATAAACATAGTGGGAGATTATGTGTTGATTTTTGGGCACTTCGGTTTCCCGCGGTGGGAAGTGAGCGGAGCGGCGGCGGCCACCACCCTGGCTCAGTTTTTTGGAGCTATAATAACAATCGGCTACGTATCCCGTGGCAAAAATGGCGTCAGGTTAAGATTCAATGATATTTTTAAAATAGATATTCCGCTTGTTAAACAACTTATTAAATTAAGTCTGCCGGCCTCCCTGGAAGAACTTTCTTACAGCGGCAGCAGGCTAATCTCTTCACTCTGGATTGCTCACCTGGGTACTGTGGCTTTTGCCGCCAACCAGGTGGCCGTCAGCGCTGAGTCCATGTCCTTTATGCCCGGATACGGCTTTTCGGTAGCCGCATCCAGTCTCGTAGGTCAGAACCTCGGGGCGAGGAAGGAAAAAATGGCCGAAACCAGCGGCTGGGAATCCACGAAATATTCCCTGATTTTAATGAGTTTTATTGGTGGTGTGTTCTTTTTGTTTCCCGGGTGGCTGATGGGGTTTTTTACAGATATCCCCGGAGTCAGGGAACTTGCCGCCAGGTGCATAAGGATAGGCGCTTTTGAACAGCCCACCATAGCCATTTCCATGACTTTATCCGGAGCACTGAAAGGAGCAGGGGACACCAAAGGTCCGTTTCTGGTAAGCCTGGTGAGCATCTGGATGGTGAGGCTTCCTCTGATATATACGGTGGTATTCATTTTGAATAAGGACCTGGCTTATGTGTGGGTGGCAACGGTAATACAGTTTTTTGTTGAAGCCGTTTTGATGGGCTTCAGATTCAAAAAGGGGCGATGGAAAGACATAATGTTTGAATAGGGCTGGCTTTGCCCTGTATATAATTTTAATGTGCGGGGAATAATATACCATAAGGAAATAATTTAAAAAAGGATTTTTTACGCCGACGTCGAATATATTAATCATTTGCTTTTTTAAAAGGGGGTATACGGTGGCTTTTACAAAAACCCGAAAGACGCTTATAGGTATTGTAATCTTTGCGGCTCTTTCAGGAATAGCATGTTACCTGTACCTGAAAAAAGATGTAACCGTCAGTGCTGATGGAAGGATTGTGAAGGTTTCGACCTTTTCACGCACCGTTGGGGAACTCATCAGAAATCAAAATATAAATCTGGCTCCTGAGGATGTTGTTGTTCCCGGACCCGAGAGGCCGTTGGAAGACGGTATGAAAATAGAAATAAAAAGGGCCTTTCCCGTTAAAATTTTATACGATGGGAAGGAAAAAGTAATAAGATCGCAACCTGATACGGTAAATAATTTGCTGTCAAAAGCCGGTATAAATCTTGGCAAAGAGGACAGGGTAGAACCGGGTCTTGCCGAATACATAGATAAGCCAGGGCAGATTACCGTAATCCGTGTCAATCAAAAGATAGTCCAGGAATTGAAGGAGATACCCTATGAGATCATAACTAGAAAAGACCCGGGGCTCCCCGTGGGCCAGAAAAAGGTAATACAGCAGGGCGAAGTGGGTCAGGAAAGGATTATAACGACCATGACCCTGGAAAACGGCAAGGTGGTTTCCAAAAAATCCCAAAGCGTTGTGATAAAACCGCCTAAGCCGAAAATCGTTCTGGCGGGTTCCATGCTGGTGGCGTCGCGCGGCGGTATAGAGTTCGCTTATACGCGAAAACTTCGCATGCTCGCCACCGCTTACACGCATACAGGGAGTCTTACAGCCACCGATACAAAGCCCAGGGCGGGAGTGGTGGCAGTAGACCCCGAGGTAATACCTCTGGGTTCCCGGCTTTATATCGACGGTTACGGTTTCGGAAGAGCGGAGGATACCGGAGGAGCCATAAAGGGCGAGAAGATCGACCTTTTTATGGAAACCCGGGCCGAAGCCAGACGCTTCGGCAGGCGATGGGTTACAGTGTATGTGCTGAAGTGAAGATTTTCCGGTTAATAATCAAAAAAAGTTACAAATTTTTAAACCCCCGGTTTTTTGGGGGTTTTTTCACGCCGGCTGAGAGAAAGGCCCAAAAACTTGCATATTGATTGAGATTTGCCGTCACCGCCACTGTAAAACGATTTTTTTTCAATGAAAGCAAATTTTGTTTTTACGGGCTGTATGGACAACTTAATATTTTTTTATATAAGATATGTAAGTTACCCTGTTTTTGTATCTTCTGTGTCTCCTTATGCCCACCAATATCCTGAAGGGAGTGTATAAGGCAATCAAAATACATACGGGCCAGAACCACCATCTTGTATAAATCTTCCTGGGGATGTCGTTTTTTGCCACCAGCTCAACACTGCCTACTTTTTCGTTTCCTGAATAAAATTCGAGTTCTCCAAGGACATCCCCCTTTTTCACGGGGGCTGTCAAACGCGGCTTTAAGACCATCTTTTGAGTAATTGGAGAACTGCCTTTGGGCAGCACCGCAGTAAAGTCTGTTGATGTTACCAGTTCCACCTGGCCGCCGAACTTAACTTTTTCTCTGGCGATAACCGCGCCCTTTGTAATCACGTCTTCCTTTTGAAAATTGTCAAAACCGTAATTCAATAACGACTCGGCATCGCTCCATATGTTCCGGCCCCTGGATTTGAGGACCACAGCTATTAACTGCCATCCGTTTCGTGTGGCCGAAGCCACCAGGGTTTGCCCCGCAGAACTGGTGTACCCCGTCTTTACCCCATCTGCGCCATCATAATTCCAGAGGAGTTTATTGAGATTTACCAGTCGCCTGTCCCATTCCTTTCCCTGCCACGGTATATTTAATGTTTTAGTTGCAACAATCTTCCTGAACTCCGGAAAATTTACGAGTGCGTATCTCGCCATCAGGGCCAGGTCATAAGCCGTAGTCAGGTGCCCTTCATCGGTCAGTCCATGGGGATTGACAAAGGTCGTATCTCTGGCGCCTATTTCCCGGGCCTTTTCATTCATCATTTTTACAAAAGAGGGCACGTTTCCGCCTATGTGTTCCGCTATTGCCACCGCCGCGTCATTGGCGGAATTTAAAAGCATGGCGTATAACATCTGTTCCAGGGTGAGCTTCTCACCCTCTTCCAGGTAAATCCTCGTGCCGTCGACAAGGGTCGGTTCCCTGCCGGTTACTACCACATCCGATAAATCCCCTTTTTCCAGTGCTAAAATGGCCGTCATGATTTTTGTGGTGCTGGCTGGTTCCATTCTTAAATGAGCGTTTTTCTCATACAAGACCTTTCCCGTTTCAGCATCCATCAAAACGCCAGCGTTGCCTGTTATGGTAGGAGGCTCCAGGCGGGGTTCAGCCGATGCAGCAGCGACGTTTAGAAGGTTGATGAAAAAGAAAAAAATAGCCGTAAGATAAGAAAACCTTTTCATTTTCCACCTCATATGTATCTGATTTGACATTTTTTTTTAGTATAGCAAAATTTATCGGCCTAGCCAAGCAGGTATTCATTGTAAAAGCTGGCGTATAAAAACGAAGCTGTACCTTAAAAATAAATACAGAAGGCAGTGGGAGGCTAAATTTATGGAAAACCCGATTTTGAAAGCCGGCATAATGCTGACGTTTAAAGGAGACATCGAAAACTTCATAAGTTCCGTGAAGTCGGTGGAAAAAGAACTTGACGAAAATCTCCAGCAATCGCTGATGAAAACTTCAAGTTTAATAAAGATAGATAAAAATATGGAGGAGATAAAGTTAATGAGCGAAGCCATAATGGGTTTTATTGAAAAAAAAGACATAACCGGAACGGGAAGATTGTTGACGGCGCTGGGCAGGAAAATCTACGAAACCCGGGATCTTCTAGCAAAAGACATTCAAAAATCACTGCTGAAAGCCGCCGAAGCCCTGACCGAGGCGGAAGGCGGCCTGTTATTGATGGGCAATTTAAACGGCATGGTAAAACTTTTTGACGATATGGCAGAAGACATGCGGGGTAACGCCAGATGTTGAAAGAGTTTCTTATGCACACTTATAAATCGATAATTCTTTTTGGCGTGAGCCTGGTCCTGGTGCGGTTTATGGGGAAGAGAACCATAGCCCAGCTATCGCCTTTCGACCTTATCGTAATAATAATTATGGGTTCTGCTATTGCCATACCCCTTGAAGATGACAAAATAAAATTGAGCTTTGGAATCGTTCCGGTGATAATAATGTCTGTACTGAACTACCTGCTTTCGGTAATAATAACAAAAAACAGGAAGATAGAAAATTTCCTGCAGGGCACTTCCACGGTACTGGTTCGAAATGGCGAAGTGATTATACGCAACATGAAAAAAGAGAGAATTACCATGGCGGACCTTCTCATCCTGCTGAGGGAAAAAAATATTTCCAATATAAATGAAGTAGAAGAAGCTACCATCGAACCCAACGGCAAGCTCAGTATTATTAAGAAGAAGCAGATGCAGACTGTTACCCCAAAAGACCTGGGGCTGTGGTCCAGCCAGGGAATTTTCCCCACTCTGGTCATTGCGGGCGGTCAGGTGGTTCAGGACAACCTGGATAGAACGGGTGTCGGTATAGAGCAGTTGCTCGGTGAATTGAGAAAAAAGGGGATAAGGAATCTCGGTGAAATAAAGTCGGCGTGGATAGACGAGGAAGGCAATATCGAAGTAGACAGGGTGAAAGAAAAGTCTGATTTGTTACATTAGAAATATATTGATTTTGCAGGGAGTTTGAGCTTTCTATGAAAAATAAAAGTGACGGTTTTTTTGGGAAATTGGGAGTAAGTGCAGATGAAATAAAAAGGGACTACGGGGTGGATCTCTATTTATTTTTGGATGCTGTGGCACTGGGTTTGGGCGATGAGGAGATAGCGGAACTGATTGGGTATGATCTGGATAAAGTTAAAAAAGTAAGAGAGCGCCTTGGGAATATTGGAAGTGATATAAGTCTCATTTATAAAAAAGATCTGCCCACCTGATTAATTTTTTATATACGGAATTTTCCTGGTTTTTTCTGCCGCTGAATCTGTTTCATGGAGATAAGCTTTGGCCGGGGATTGTTAAAACATTGACAATCTCCTTTTTTGTTATATAATATAATGTAGAGATAATTTAATGAAAGATGGAGCTGGGATTTCATGAAAACCGTCAGCGTTTGCGTGGGGAGTTCCTGTCACCTCAGGGGTTCCTACGATGTCATCAGAGTCTTTGAGAGACTTATAAAGGAGTTTAACCTTGAACATGAAGTGGAACTTAAAGCGGAATTCTGCTGTGGAAACTGCACCAACCCCGTATCGGTAAAGGTCAACGGAGAGGGGCCGTTTTCGATTGATAGGGAAAAAGCCGAGGAATTTTTTAAGGAAAAAATACTGGGGGGAATGCAGTGGGGGTAATAAATTTTGCCAGGGCTAACTGTAAAAATTGCTACAAGTGCATCAGGTCATGCCCCGTCAAGGCGATACGCATGAATAATCACCAGGCGGAGATAGTCGAAGAAAGATGCATTACGTGCGGTACCTGTCTTACGGTTTGCCCGCAAAACGCCAAAACCGTTAGAAACGATATTGAAAAAGTAAAGGAACTGCTGAAAAATGACGATGATGTGGCGGTCAGCCTGGCGCCTTCTTTTGCGGGAGCTTTTTCTTTCCGGCATTATAGTCAGATGGTTGCTGCCGTCAGGAGGCTCGGTTTTTCCGGCGTGTACCAGACATCTGTAGGAGCGAGGCTTATAGCCGCCGAATATTTAAAACACTACAACGATAAAAGCAAGTCAATTCTCATTACAACCGCGTGCCCCGCTGTAAATTATCTTATAGAAAAATACTATCCCGAGCTCGTAAAATATATGATACCCGTCGTGTCCCCTATGGAGGCTCACGGGAGATATTTAAAGAAAATAAAAGGCCACTCAAAGGTGGTATTTATCGGCCCCTGTCTTGCAAAAAAAGTGGAAATTCATGATGAAAGTGCCAGCGCCATTGACGCGGTAATTACCTTTGAAGAGCTCAAGGCATGGTGGGCGGAAAAGGGCATAGACCCCGGCAGTGAAGAAATTGATGAGCGGCAGGATGCTTTTGTTGATGACGCCAATTTTTATCCTCTACCCGGAGGCGGCTTCAAGACCGTAGAGCCTTTTATAGAAGACAGGTGGCGCAGCTTTATCTCCGTTGACGGCATGGAAAACTGCATGATAATACTGGACGAACTCAAAAATGGAGAATTAAAAGGCACCTGGATAGAGATTAACGCCTGTCATGGGGGTTGTGGCGGAGGACCGGCAGTGGGGGAGACGCAGGCGGGACGCTTCAGCAGGCTTCAGCGCATAAGAGAATTTGCTTCAAACCACAGTCGGCCTGCCGCCGGTACTGGTATGAGTGGGTTGGCTGATGGTAACTTTTCATTGGAACTTAAAAAAGATTTCAAGGCCGTACCCGTAGATATAAAATATCCCGCCGAAGAAGAGATTCAACAGATACTTGCCAAAATAGGCAAATACCGTAGGGAGCACCAGCTTAACTGCGGCGCCTGCGGCTACAATACATGCCGCGAGAAGGCGATGGCGGTTTATAATGGTATGGCGGAAACATATATGTGCATGCCATACATGAGAAACAGGGCCGAATCCCTGTCAAACCTCATAATCGACTCCACTCCCAATGCCCTGATCGCGGTCAGCCATGACATGACGATACAGGAATTCAACCCGGCGGCCGAACAAATGTTCCAAACAGATGGCAGAAAGCTTTACCAGAAACCTCTGAGTTTGTTGTTTGACGATAAAGATTTTAGATACGTATGCGAAACTCATGAGAATATAATCAATAAAAAGGTGAATATTCAGGAATACGGTCTCGTTACCCTTCAGAACATTTACTACCTCAAGGGACACGACCTTATAATCGGAATTATATCCGATATAACCGAGCAGGAAAGAGCACGCCAGAGAAATATTGAAATTAGAAAGAAAACCATAGATACCACCCAGCAGGTAATTGAAAAACAGATGAGGGTGGCCCAGGAAATCGCAAGCCTGTTGGGAGAGACCACCGCAGAGACCAAAGTCATGCTCAATAAGATAAAACGGCTTTTGATAGAAGAAATGCCGGGTGACGAAAATGAAAATAAGGACTGAAGTTTGCTGGGAAAGCATAAACAAATATGGTGAGGAGCTTTGCGGGGATAAGGTGGAAGTGGTTCAGGACCCGGAAAAGACCATCCTCGTGCTGGCTGACGGCCTTGGCAGCGGCGTAAAGGCCAATATACTGTCCACCCTTACCACCAAGATAGCCGCCACGATGTTAAAAGAAGGGGCATCCATTGACGAGACCGTTCAGACCATGGTTTCCACCTTGCCGGTGTGTAAGGTGAGAAAAATTGCGTACTCCACCTTTACAATAATAATGGTCGATTGTAAAGGCAATTGTTATATAGTGGAGTACGGCAATCCGCCGGTCTTTTATTTAAGAAATGGAAGGATAAAAAACCTAAACGGCACACAGAGGAAAATAGCCGAAAAGGAAATAACCGAGTCCAGGTTCAAGGTAGAGGAGGATGACATGCTGATTGCCGTCAGCGACGGGGTGGTTCACGCCGGTGTAGGCGGCCTCCTGAACCTTGGGTGGCAATGGGAAAACATTGCTCAATACATTGAGAAAGTGTCCAGGTCTGAAAACAGTGTAAAAAATCTTGTCAAGCTACTCTCGACAGTTACTCTAAATTTTTACCTGGACAGGGCTGGAGACGACGCCACAATCATGGCCGTGAAAATCATCAGGCCCAGGCCGCTGGTGATTTTCACCGGCCCGCCCCGGAATACCGGGGACGACGAAAAAGCCGTGGAAGAATTGATGACGGCGCCCGGCCAGAAGGTTGTATGCGGTGGGACAGCCGCCCGGATTGTGGCGAGGGTGTTGAAAAGGGAGCTTGAAACATCCACCGAATTTATCGACCCCAGAATTCCGCCAACAGCCCGCATTAAGGGGATTGATCTGGTAACCGAAGGGGTACTCACCCTTGCCAGGACGAGGGAAATCTTGCAAAGATATGTCATGCCCCGGATAAAATTCTCCGACTTAAAACAGTTGAACAGCAAAGATGGCGCCTCGAGGCTTGCACGGCTGCTCGTAGACGCCACCGATATAACGTTTCTTTTAGGTAATGCAATAAATCCTGCCCATCAAAACCCCGATTTCCCGAAAGACCTTTCCATAAAATTAAACATGATTCCAGTGTAAAAACTCCCCCTTTTCCCCAATCCATATTTAACCAAATACGGCTTGAAAAATAAAAACTAACGA